>NZ_JBHYKG010000299.1:0-10128 GCF_042741245.1 Kitasatospora sp. NPDC058965 | reverse complement strand
GCTGCTCCGCCGGGCCCGGCGCCGGCACCGCACCGAGCGGGCCGCCGGGCACCGCCGGCAGCACGCCCGCCGCGTCCCGCCCGGCCGCCCCGTCCGGCTCCCCGGCCCCGACCGCCCCCGCCGGACCGGCGGACTGGACGGCGCTGGCCAAGGACCTGCAGGGCACCCTGGTCCGCCCGGGGGACGCCGTGTACTCGGCGGCGGCCCGGCTCTACCAGCCCCAGTTCGACGGGGTGCGCCCCGCCGGCGTGCTGTACCCGGCCCACGCGCAGGACGCGGTCACCGGGCTCGCGTTCGCCCGTCGGTACGGCGTCCCGGTGGCGCTGCGCAGCGGCGGGCACAGCTACGGCGGCTGGTCCGCCGGGCCCGGGCTGGTGCTGGACGTCGGCCGGCTCAACACGGTCACCGCCGCCTCCGGCAGCGCGACGGTGGGAGCCGGCGCGCGGCTGATCGACGTGTACACCGCCCTGGCCGGCCAGGGCGCCGCGATCCCCGCCGGCACCTGCCCGAGCGTGGGGGTGGCCGGCCTGACGCTCGGCGGCGGGGTCGGGGTGACCTCCCGGGCGTACGGGCTGACCTGCGACAACCTGACCGGCGCCGAGGTGGTGACGGCGGACGGCCGGATCCTGCGGGCCGACGCGGGCAGCGAGCCGGACCTGTTCTGGGCGCTGCGCGGCGGAGGCGGCGGCAACTTCGGCGTGGTCACCTCGTTCGACTTCCGGACCCGCCCCGCCGTCGACTGCTCCTACGCCTTCCTCAGCTGGCCCTGGTCCTCGGCGGCCGCGGTGGTGCGCGCCTGGCAGGCCTGGGCGCCCACCGCCCCCGACCAACTCTGGGCCGACCTGCACCTGCTGGCCTGGCCGGACGGGCGCCTGGAACTGTCCAGCACCGCCGTCCACCTCGGACCGTCGGGCGAACTGAGCAACCTGATCGACCAGTTGAGGGTTCAGCCCAGTACCGCCCCGGTCCACGACAAGCCCTTCCTGGACACCATGCAGGTGATGGGCGGCGTCTCGGGCTGGAGCCGGGCCGCCGCGCACCTGCCCGGCTCGCTGCCCGGCCAGGACCCGCAGGGCCGCCTGACCCGCGTCTCCTACGCCTCCCGCTCGGACTTCTACACCCGGGCGATCCCCGACGCCGGGATCCAGGCCCTGGTCGCCGGCGTGGAGCGCTACGCCCGCACCGCGCCCCAGGGCGGCAGCGCCGGAGTCGCCTTCGACGCCCTGGGCGGGGCGGTCAACCGGGTCGCGCCGCAGGACACCGCCTTCGTCCACCGCAACGCCCTGTTCCTCGCCCAGTACACCGCCAACTACCCGAGTCCCGGCGCGGCTTCCGGACCGGCCGTGGACCAGTCGCAGCGCTGGCTGGCCGACGTCTGGGGTGCGATGCGCCCGTACGCGAGCGGCGAGGCGTACCAGAACTACGTCGACCCCGGGCTCACGGGCTGGGAGCAGGCCTACTACGGCGCGAACGCCGACCGGCTGCGCCGGGTCAAGCAGGCCTACGATCCGCAGGGCCTGTTCCGGTTCCCCCAGGGGATCCCCGGCTGACCCGGCGCGCCCCGGGCGGTCGGGCGTCGGTCGGGCGGACCGGGCCGGTCACGGATTGCCGAGCAGCTCCTTCCAGTTGGCGGGCACCCGCCCCGCCGGGCCCGGGGCCGGCTGGTCCACCGGGTGGCTGACCGGGGCCGCCAACTCGGGCCCGTCCTCCAGGTACTCGCCCGTGTCGTAGTTCCAGAACCACGCGTCGCCGGGCTCGTAGCTGCGCATCACCGGGTGCCCGGTCTCCTTGTAGTGCGCGGTGGCGTGCTTGGCGGGGGAGGAGTCGCAGCAGCCGACGTGCCCGCAGAGCGCGCAGCGCCGCAGGTGCACCCACCAGCCGCCGAGCGCGTCGCAGTCGACGCAGCCCGGGCCGCTCGGCGGGACCGACGGGTCGATGGCGTGGTCGGGAATCATGGGGCTCCTCCTGGCGCGTAGGCGGAGCGGGGCACGGCCGGGACCGGGGGGGGAGACGTCGCTCCGGTCCCCGGCCGACCCGGTCCGTGCCCCGCTCGCTCCGGTCCGGTCAGAGCGACCCTAGCCCGGGGGCCGCGCCGAGCTGCCGCAATCGGCGCCGGACGCGTCGCGCCGCCCGCACATCGTTCGGTCGCGCCACGGCGGCCACCCGGCCGAAGTCCTGCCCCGCTCCGCGCCGTGCTGACGGGTCGTCAGTTCGAGCTTCCCGCAGCCGGATCGGCAGCGGGCCGGGCCCGCTCCCGGGCTCCCGGCGGTGGGGAGCGAGGTGTTGCCGAGGTGTTGCCGTGTTCGGTCGAACTGGTGATGCACGAGGTGCAACACCCCCGGATGGTCCATGCTGACGGGCAACTCGACCGCGCGGGACCGAGGTTCGCCCGGCGGCCGAGGGCAGCGGCGGCCGGGTGGTGGTCGGGTGACGGTGGCGAGAGAGGGTCGGGGAGCACGGATGGTGGGGCTGCAACCGCTCGACGAGGGGCTCAACAGCGAGTGCCGGCTGCTGGCGCAGACGCTGCGCGACCAGTTCGAGGTGCTGGGGATCTCGATGCGGCGCTACGCGCTGCGCCGGTTCCTGAACGTGGGCACCCTCTCCCGCTACCTGGCGGGCGCCAGGGTGCCGCCCTGGCAGTTCGTGCTGAACCTGCTGACCGACGTGGCCGAGGAACGCGGCGTCGCCGCCACCCACGAGGCGATCGAGGCGGTCCGCCGGCAGCACGGCGCCGCCCAGCGGACCAACGCGTCGATGACCAAGGCGCTGGCCCAGCTGCAGCAGCAACTGGAGGAGGCCGACCGCGAGGTGCGCCGGACCTCCGCCCGCAAGGACGTGCTGGACGACGCCCTGGTGGAGCGCAACCAGCGGATCGCCGACCTCCAGGTCCGGCTGAACCTGGAGGCCGCGGCCGCCGCGGCCGACGACGTGGACTGCCTGGTGGTCGAGCACAACCGGCTGGCCGCCGAGGTGGCCCGGCTGGTGTCGGAGCTGATCGAGGCCCGGACCCGGATCGCCCGGGCCGAGGCCAGGTGCGAACTGCTGGAGCGTCAGCTCTCCCTGGTCGAGCTCCAGCGGGGACGCGACGGGGCGGAGGTGTTCCCCGCGGTGGAGAGCGTGCGCCACCTGCTGCCCGCGGCCGTGCGGCCGAAGGTGCTCCTGGTGGACGACATGCCGGCCAACCTGCTCGCCCTGAGCAGCGTGCTGGAGACCCCCGACTACCAGCTGACGACCGCCCAGTCCGGCCCCGACGCCCTCAAGGAACTGCTCCAGCACGACGACTTCGCGGTCATCGTGCTGGACGTCCAGATGCCTGGCATGGACGGCTACGAGACCGCCGCCCACATCAAGCGCCGGGCCAAGACCCGCAACATCCCGATCATCTTCCTCACCGCCATCGGCAACGACCCGGACCACTCGGTGCGCGGCTACTCGGTCGGCGCCGTCGACTTCATCGTCAAGCCGTTCGACCCCTGGGCGCTCCGGGCGAAGGTGACGGTGTTCGTGGAGCTGTACCTGGAACGCCGCCTCTACAAGCAGGACGACCACCGGCAGGACGACCACCGGCACGAGGAGCACCGGCACGAGGAGCACCGGCAGGACGAGCACCGGCCCGGCGGGCCGGGCCGGCCGGAGCTCACCGCCGGGGCGGACCAGGTGCCCGGTCAGCGGGCCGCCTGGTAGGCCCGCCCGGCCGGGGTGGTCGTGCTGCCGTCGGTGAACAGGCCGCTGCTCGGCTTCGACGGATCGGCGCCGAGCCCGAACCAGGCGTAGCGCTGGAGGTACGGCAGCGCGTCGAGGGCCTGGGTCGAGGCGGTGACGAAGGCGGCCTGCTGGTCGGGGGAGGGGAACCGGGTGCCCTGGGAGAAGTCGATCAGGGCGTACTCGGTGAGCCAGATCGGCTTCTGGTAGCGCTGGTGGACGGCGGCCAGGTAGGACGTCAACTGCTGGACGGCCTGCGGCGTCTGGAAGTCACCGCCGTACCAGTGCAGCGTGATGAAGTCGACCCGGTAGCCCTTGGCGGCGGCACCGGACATGAACCGGTCCAGCCAGCCGCCGGCCGTGTCCGCACCGGTTGCCACCGCCGGGCTGCCCAGCACCTGGCCGGCCTGCTGGAGCTGCGGCCACAGCGCCAGCGCCTGATCGACCGTCATGTCGGACTGCCCGGCCATGTCGGGCTCGTTGAACCCGAGCAGGTAGGGGCCGTTGGCGCGGGCCTGGGCGAGCGCGGTGTCGGTGACCGAGCCCGGGCCCCAGATCATCGGCACGAAACCCGCCGACGCGGGTGCGGTGATGCCGGCGTGCTGGGTGTTCCAGGTGTAGTACCAGCTCGCCCCGGAGGCGGCCAGGGCCTGGCTCACGCCGTTGAAGGTCCACACGCCCACGCCCTTGCGGGCGGAGCCGGCGGGGACCGGCGGTGGCGCGGCCGCGGGGGTGGCGGCGGGCGAGCCCGGCGACGGGGACGCGGCTGCGGGCGGGGTCGGGTCGGCGGACGGGGCGGGCGAGGGGGACCCGCTCGGCACGGCCGTCGCCGTCGCCGTCGCCGTCGGTGCGGGCGTGGGCGTCGGCGTCGTGGCGGTGGCCGGCGCGGACAGGGCGGTCGTCGCGGCCGGGGCGGAGTGGCCGGGCAGCAACCGGACGCCGACCAGGACGACCGCCGCCGCCAGGGCCAGCGCCGCACCGCCGAGGACCGGCTTGGGCACCGACCGGCGGGCCGGTCGCCGGCGGCCGCCGCGGCGCCGTCCAGGCGCCCGCGGCGCGGGCTGCGGGGAGCCCTGGGTGCCGGCGGCAGGGGCACCGCTCCCGGTGACGGCCGCGAGCACCCGCGCACCGAGGCCGGGCGGCACGGCCACCAGCGGGAGTCCGTACAGCAGCCGCTCCATCGGCAGCACCCCCTGCTCCACCCCGGCGCAGCGCGGGCAGTCGCGGACGTGGCGGGCGAACCGCTTGCGCCACAGCGGACCCGGGACGCCGTCCCAGGCGGCGGCCGTCTCGGCCAGCCCGGGGCAGCGCGGGTCGGCACCCAGCGCGCGCACCACCAACCGGGCGACCTCGATCTGCGTCTTCATCCGCCCGACCCGCACGGCCGCGTGACCGCTCGTCACCCCGAGGGCGGCGGCGAACTCGGTGTGCTCCAACTCACCGGTCGCCTTCAGCCACCACAGCGACAGCAGCTCCCGGTCGTCCGGGTCGAGCCAGCGGGTGGCCTCGGCGACCTCGCGACGCTGCTCGGTCAGGCCCAGGCGCAGGACGGTCAGGCCCGCGAAGTCCAGGGCGGGGTCTGGGATCGCCTCCGCCTCCTCCAGCCGTGCGTCCCGCTCGCGGGCCACCGCCCGGCCGTGCTCGCGGTTGCGCACCTGTCGGATCGTGATGGCCACCAGCCAGGACCGGAAGGCGGACGCGTCCCGCAGTTCCGGCAGTCCGCGCACCATGCGCAACAGCGTCTCCTGTACGACGTCGTCGACGTCGGCGTGACCGTTCAGGGCCCTGCCGACGATGTTGTAGACCAACGGCAGGCACTGGCCGACCAGGTCGTCCAGGGCCCGGCGGTCACCGGCGCGGGCCGCGCTCACCGTCCCGGCGTCGGGCCCGCTGCGGCTGGTGTTCGACATGTGGGTCCAGTCCTCCGTGTGTGGGTGCTGCGGTGGGAGGCTCCCGGTCCGTGGGCCGGACCGTGCGGGGACTCCCTCGGATCGGAGACCGTTCGGCGGCCCCTCCGGCAACAGAAATTTCGGGCGGGGCGGAGATTTCTGTTGCCGCGCCGGCGCGGCCACGGTCACCGATACGTGCGCACGCACCCGGAGACCACGAGGAAGAGGGCACCAGGATGGCACGAGGACGCAGTCGACACGGCGCCAGGTCCCGGCACCGGCGCCGGTGGTACGTGGCGGCCGCCGCGCTCGCGACGGCGGTCACCGTCCTGATCGGCCACGGCGCCCAGTCACCCGCCGGGCCGGCCCGGGCGACCGGCGCGTCCTCGCTACCCGCCGGGGCGAGCGACGCACCGCCGGCGTCGTCGGTGCCGGCGTCGGCGTCGGTGCCAGGGTCGGCGTCGGCGTCGCGCGCGCCCTCGCCCTCCGCGCCCGCGTCCGCGTCCGCCGCGACGTCGGCCACCGCGTCCGTGAGCCCGCCCGCGGTGCAGCCGTCGTCGGTGCCGGCCGGCGCGCGCCTGATCACGCTGGTCAACCGCACCGGCGCCGCGGTCTGGGCGGTCGTCAGCAACAGCCCCGCCTACCCGCAGGGCCGCCGCCTGGACCCGGGCCAGAGCACCTCGCTGACCGTGGCGGACACCTGGAACGGACGCATCTGGGGCCGGACCGGGTGCGCCTCGACCGCTGCCGGCCCCTGCGCGACCGGGGACTGCACCACCGTCTGCAACGGCCCGAACCCGCCGACCACGCTGGGCGAGTTCGCCTTCGACGCCTACGCGGGCATGGACTTCTACGACGTGAGCATGGTCGACGGCTCGAACCTGCCGATGTACATCAACATCTCCCACACCACGACCAGCGACCCGGTCAGCTCCGACGGCTGCTACCAGGGCCGCTGCACCACGGCGGTCGACTGCCCCGCGCCGATGCAGGCCGTGGCGGGCGGGCAGGTGGTGGGCTGCAAGCCGCCGTGCGCGGCCTTCGGCGGTGACACCTACTGCTGCCTCCACCAGTGGGCGGGCCGCGAGCACTGCCTCCCGTCGACGTGGCCGGTCGACTACACCCAGGTGTTCAAGAAGGCCGAACCGTACGCCTACTCCTACGCCTTCGACGACGCGGCGACGATGCCGTGCAAGGGCGCCTGCTACTACCGCGTCACCTTCGGCACCAGCGGGTAGCCGGGCCCGGGCGCCGTTCACGGACCGCGGCGCCCGGGCGCCCCGCCGGGGAGGTCGAGCCACTGCGCGAGCCGGTGCCGGGCCCACCAGGCGAGGAGGGGTGACGGTGCGGCGCCCGGTGCGGGTCCGGGTCCGGGTCCGGAGCCGCCGAGTGCGGTCGGGCCGTGCTCGCCGTGGAAGGCGCGGGCGTCGGCGACCAGGGCGGCCAGCTCCCGGCTCTGCCCGCCGGTGCGGGCCGGACCCGCCATCAGCCGTGCTCCTGGCCTTCGAGCACGGCCGACAGGGCCTTCATGGCCCGGTAGTTGAGGGTCTTCACCGCTCCGGGCGACCGGCCCATGATGACCGCGGTCTCGGCCGTCGTGTAGCCCAGGCAGACCCGGAGCGCCACGCACTGCCGCTGCGGGAGCGTGAGCAGCACGAGTGCGTCGAGGGCCCGGTCCAGCAGCAGCCTGGTCACGACCAGGTCCTCCACACCGGGCACGGCGGGGCCGTAGTCGAGGGCCGGGCAGAGGACTTCCCGGCCGGTCCGGGTCGACCGCAGGTGGTCGATCAGCAGGTTCCGGGCGATGGTCACCAACCAGGCGCCGAAGTCCCGCCCCTGCCAGCTGAACGTGTCGATCCGGCGCAGTGCGCGCAGGAAGGTCTCGCTGGTCAGGTCCTCCACGGCCGGCGGATCGGCCGCCTTCCGGGACAGGTACCGCCGCACGGTCGGTGCGTACTGCTGGTAGAGCCGCCCGAAGGCCTCCCGGTCGCCGGCCTGCGCCCGGGCCACCAGCGCCACCACCGACGGGCCCTGCCGCTGCCCGGGGACGTCCGGTTCCCGGCCGCCCGCCGGTGCGGGCCGCCGGTCGGGCGGGCGGCAGTCGGCCGGGTCGGCCGCGTGGCGCACCGGGACGACCTGCACCACGTGCACCGTCGGACCTGTCGGCAGCATCTGGATCACCTGTGACATCGGACTCCCTCATCGGCGGGGCGATGAGCGAGGATGCTGCCAGCCCGTCGGCGGCGGGAACGAGGTCGAACAGCGGTCATTGGGCGGCCACTCGCCGGACCTTCCGCACGGAGCGTGACGATGTCCGCCGAACGGACCGCTGCTCACGGCTCGGCCTGGGCGACCGTCAGGGTGGATCCACCGGCGGTGCCCGACGGAAGGTCCAGGACCACCGACAGGGTGACCGCGGGCTGACCGCTGCGCAGGGTCACCGGGAGCACGGGCAGTTGGGCGCCGGCGTCGGCACCGTCCACCGTCCAGTGGAACGGCGTGCCGGGCGGGACGGCCGCGTAGTAGAGACCGCGTTGGCCGGGCGCCAGGGTGGCGGGTCCGTAGATCCGCACGGCGTACCGGTCCGGTCCCGATCCGGCGGGCGGCACGCCGAGCTGGGTCGGTGTCACCAGCGGTGCGCGGGTGCGGTCGGCGGTGGCCGACTGCAGGCCCAGCCAGACGACGGCGACCAGGACCCCGACGCTGACCAGCGAACTGAGCAGCCCGACCGACAGCACGGCGAGCTGGCGTTCGCCGAACGCGCGGACCAGGAGGGCGACCCGCCCGGGCAGGCCCCGGGCGGTACGGGGCGGCGGGGCCGGCGCCCCGCTTGACGGGTCCGTCGACGGCGCGGGGGGCGCGGGCGCGGTGGCGGGCGCCGGGGGTGGGGCGGGTGGTTCGGCTGGTGCGGCTGGTGCGGGCGGGGTGTCGGCGAAGCCGAGCTGCGCCAGGGTGCGGCCGGTGGCCTGCTCCAGGAGCCGTTGGAACACCGGCCGCGGGCGCGTCACCTCGCCGTTCTCCCAGCGCCGGACCAGCCGGACCGAGCACTCGACCGGTTCGCCGTTCGCCCGGGAGAGCCGCTCCAGCAGGTCGGCGAACTCCTGCTGGCTCAGGCGCATCTCGATGCGGGCGGTGCGCAGACCCTCATGTCTGGATGGATCGTTCACAGCAGTTCCCGGAGTGTGTGGTGCTTCGCCTGCGGCCGGCGGTTCCGGCGGGAGAGCCGGGCCGGGCCTGGTGGGGGTGGAACCCGGCCGGGCGCCTGCGGCAGTCCGGCAGCACGGAGCACAGGGGTCGAGTCCACGGCCAAGGCTCGTGTCCGCCGACTGCGCACGGGACAACGGGCACGGGACGGAGCCGTGCCAGGAGGGTCACGCACAGCCGAGCACGCGTCGATGGCGAGGGCCGTCACCGTGGTCGAGCCGCCTGCGGTCGGGTCACGGGCTCGCGGGTGCCGACGGACACCTGACGAGCCGGTACAAGCAACTCGCGCGTGGCAGAGCACGCTAGCACGCGGACCGGGACGGTTCTGCCGAATCGGCGCACGACGCACCAGGCAGATTCGGGCGGATTCCGCTCCACTCCGATGATGTGATGTCACGTCAGGAACCCTGACCGCCCAGGGCCGGTGCCGGAGGGCCGTTGAGCAGGCGGGACGGCACGGCGCTCGTGCAGCCGGCCGCAGGGGGACGGCCCACCCGGTCGCAGTCGCGGACGAGCCGCCGACACCGGCTGACGCCGCACCGGGGGTCCGTGGCGGCCGTGTGCCGCCGCCGTGCTCACGGATCCGTCGCGAGGTCATAACAGCTCGACCACAAGCTGACGGTGGATCACCCGCGGTTGCCAGGCTGAGCGCCTCTGATCGGATGAGCAGTGAAGGCACCCATGAGCAAACGCGAGCCCTTCCGCCCCGGATGGTCCACCCCGCCCTCGACGCCGCCCCCGCGCCCGGGAGGAAAGCCCGGACTGGCCAAGACCGTCGGCATCGGCTGTCTGGGGCTGGTCGGTCTGCTGGTCCTCGCCGCGGCGATCGGTGCGACGGCCGACGGGAAGCAGTCGGACACCGTGACCAGCGCGCCGCTGCCGACCGCCGGTTGGCACTCGACGGCCCCCGCCGCGCCCGCGCCGACCACGGCACCCGCGTCCAGCAGCCCGCCCGCGCCGACGGACGACCCGGGGTCCGCGCCCGCGCCGTCCGCCAGCGCCCCGGTGGTTCCGTCGGCCGGCCCGGCCAGGCCGACCGCCCCGGCCAAGCCGGTCACCCCGACCACGCCCGCCGCCCAGACCGGTGGCTCGGGTTCGGGCGGCTCGGGCAGCGGCGGTTCCGGTGCTGCCGCCTGCCACCCGCTGACGAACGCCGGGCGCTGTTACCTGCCCGGCGAGTTCTGTCGTGCGACGGACCGCGGTGTGACCGGCGTCGACGGTCGTGGCGACCCCATCGTCTGCCGGGACAACAACGGCTTGCGGTGGGAGCCCGCCTGACCCCCACGGTCTTCCGTCGCGCCGCCGACCGCCGCGGCGGCGCGACGGAACCCCC
>NZ_JBHYKG010000298.1:0-10146 GCF_042741245.1 Kitasatospora sp. NPDC058965 | reverse complement strand
GCGCCGGAGGGGGTCCGGGGCCGGCCGCCGGGCGCGGCGGTGGCTCAGCTGCCGGACATCGCCCGGGCGTGCGCGGCGAACAGCTGGGCCGCGGTGCGGCTCGGGTTGGCGGCGTCGGCGTTCCAGACGATCCGGTGCCCGTCGTAGTCGGGGTAGAAGGAGCCGTCGTCCACCCGTGAGGTGAGCAGCCAGAACTGGTCGCCGGCGGCCCCGCCGGCCAGCACCGCGTCGGTCCAGGCCCGGTAGCCGCGGTCCCGGGCGTCGGCGTCGGGGACGTCCCGGGCGGGGTCGACCTGCAGCCCGAACTCCTCGACCACCAGCGGCTTGCCGAGCGCCCGGGCGTCGGCGAGGTGGTCCTGGATCCACCGGGTGCCCCAGGCGACCGGGTCGGTGCCGGGCTTGCTGCCGCTGGTCTCGCCCCAGTTCTGCGGGTAGACGTGCACGGTCGCGTAGTCGACCGCGGGCAGCGCGACCAGCTTGCGCCAGGGCGTGCCCTCGTAGTCCGAGTACGGGTAGTCGGCCCGGCCCGCCTCCCCGTAGAAGCCCTCGTCGCCGACCGCCACCAGCTGCCGGGGCGCCAGCGACTTGACGTGCGCGCTCATCTCGGCGGCCCAGGCCAGCAGCGTGGCACCGGACTTGTCGCTGCGGCAGCGCGGCTCGTTGGCCAGCTCGAAGGCCATGACGGTCGGGTCCTCGCAGTAGCGCAGGCCGGTGTAGGGGTTGCGGCGCTGGGTCAGCTGCCGGGCCCAGGCGCGGTAGCAGGCCTTGATGTTCGGGTCGGTGTAGAACCGGTCGTGGTTCGTCCCGTCGCCGTACGAGTCGTCCGGCAGCCCGAGGAACCACTGCACGTACTGGCGCATGCCGCCGTAGTCCGGCCAGTTGTTCACCAGCGGGAGCACCAGGCGCAGCCCCAGCTGCCCGGCCTTGTGGACGGCGTAGTCCAGGGAGTCGAAGGCCTGCTCGTCGTAGCGGTACGGCGAGGGCTGCAGCGGGCGGTAGGACTGTCCCGAGCCGTCCGCGAAGGCCCAGGCGCGCACCACGCCCAGGCCCATCGCGGCGGCGTCGTCGAGCACCGCGTCGATCATGTAGTGCGACTGCTGGTGCAGGTAGTAGCAGTTGGTCCCGCCGAACCGGAACGGCGCTCCGTTCAGGCGCAGTTCGCCGTCCCGGGCGGTGACGAACGCGGACCGCCGCGGCTGCTGCGCCGGGGTCGCGGCCGCGGCCGGGGCGGCGGCAGCGGCGGTCAGCGTGACGGCCGCTGCCGCGCCGAGCAGCGCGCGGCGGCTCGGACCGGTCGGCGCGGGATAGGTGGTGGGCTCTGCCGAGCCGAACAGGGCGTTCACGGGTGCCTCCGGGGCGGGTGGGGTGGGGCCGGCCCGTCCCCGCGGCTCCTGACCCTCAACAGGAGGCGGGGACGGACCGGGGTCGGCGGGGCGCGGGTCAGACCGCGCCGGGCGGGGCGCTGCTGCCGCGCGGGACCAGCACCGGCGTGGGCGCCGGGCCGCTGGGGGCGGGGCGGCGCTCGATCAGGTCGAAGAGCCGGCCGGCCACCTGGGCGCCGTAGCCGGGCACGTCGTGGCTCATCGCGGAGAGCGTGGGGTGGGTGAGGCGGCACAACTGCGAGTCGTCCCAAGCGATCAGGCTCAGGTCCTGGGGCACCCGCAGGCCGAACTCGGCGGCCACCGCGAGGGCGGCCACGGCCATGATGTCGTTGTCGTAGACGATCGCGGTGGGCCGGTGGGCACCGGCCAGCAGGATCCGGGTGGCCCGGGCCCCGGCCTGCGCCGAGTAGTCGGTGGCCAGGCTGCGGGCCGGTTCCAGGCCGAGCTCGGCGGTGACCCGGGCCAGCGCCCGGGTGCGCAGCACGGTGTGGCCGAGGGCCGGGTCGCCGCCGACCCGGGCGATCCGGCGGTGGCCGAGGACGGCCAGGTAGCGCACCGCCTCCTCGATCGCCGCCGCGTCGTCGGTCCAGACCGCGGTGGTGCCGGGGTCGGCCGGTCCCGGGCGGCCGGCCGCGACCACCGGCATGCCGAGCGCGGCCAGTGCGGGCAGCCGCGGGTCGTCCTCGGTCAGGTCCACCAGGACCGAGCCGGCCACCCGGCGGGCCCGCCACCAGGCGCGGTGCACCGCGGTCTCCTGCGCCCGGTCGGCCACCAGCCGCAGCAGCAGCCAGGCGCCGCGTTCGGCCAGCACCGACTGGATGCCCGAGACGAACTCCATGTAGAAGGGCTCCAGGCCCAGTTGACCGGCCGGCCGGGTCAGCACCAGGCCGATCGCGGTCTCCCGCACGGTGCTGCCACCCCGGGCGGGCAGCCGGCCGAGCTCCGCGGCGGCGGCCCGGACCCGCTCGCGGGTCCCGGCCGAGACCCCGGGCCGCCCGGCCAGCGCGAGCGAGACCGCGGCGGGCGATACCCCTGCCAGCACTGCGACTTGACGCATCGTCACTCCGGGTCGCACCGCAGCCTCCTCGGGCTCACTTGGTGGCGCCGGCCGCGAAGCCGCGGTAGATGAACCGCTGCAGCGCGAGGAAGAACGCCAGGGTGGGCAGGATGACCAGCACGGTGCCGGCCGAGATGGTCTCCCAGTGCGCTCCGAACGGTCCCTTGAACCGGAACAGCGAGGTGGAGATGGTGCCGAGGTCGCTGCTGGGCATGTACAGGAACGGGATGTAGAAGTCGTTGTAGACCGCGATGCCCTTGACGATGACCACGGTGGCGATGGCCGGCCTGAGCATCGGCAGGATGATCCGCCAGTAGATGGTGAAGGAGTTGGCGCCGTCCAGCCGGGCCGCCTCGTCCAGCGAGACCGGGATCGCCCGGATGAACTGCAGGAAGATGTAGACCGAGAGGATGTCGGTGCCCAGGTAGAGCAGGATCGGCGCCCACCGGGTGTTGAACGCCCCGAGGTCGTCGATGATCTGGAAGGTGGCGACCTGGGTGGTCACCCCGGGGACCAGGGTGGCGACCAGGAAGGCCGCGAAGACCAGCTTCTTCAGCCGGAACTCGAACCGGTCCAGCGCGTAGGCGGTCATCGAGCCGAGCAGCACGGTGCCGGCGGTGGAGACGACCAGGATCACCGTGGTGTTGACGAAGGCCTGCAGCATCCTGCCCTGCTGGAAGGCGGTGGCGTAGTTGCCGAGGTTGAACCAGTTCTTCGGCGGCGTCAACGGGCCCGTGGTGACGGCTTCCTGACTGTTCTTCAGTGACGTGAAGAGGATCACGACCAGGGGCACCAGGACCACGGCGGAGGCCAGGACCAGGGAGAGGTACTTCAGCGCCGAGGCGGTGACCTGCCGGGTGCGCACGGAGGTGGGGGACAGTGCGGTCATGAGAGTTCGACCCTCTCCTCCGGCACGAGCCGGCGCTGGATCCAGGTGACGAGCAGGATCAGGACCAGCAGCACCACCGCGGAGGCGGAAGCCAGCCCGACCTTGTCGAACTTGAAGGCGAGTTTGACGGTCTGGATGACGAAGGTCTCGCTGCCGTTGGCCCCGCCGGTCATCACGTAGGGGATCTCGAACACCGCCAGCGAACCGGAGACCGCCAGGATCACGCTCAGGCTGAGGATCGGCTTGATGCTGGGCGCGATGATGTGGCGGAACTGCTGCCAGCGGTTGGCGCCGTCGAGCGCCGCCGCCTCGTACAGGTGCGCCGGGATGGACTGGATGGCGCCCAGGAAGAGCACCAGGTTGAGCCCCATGTAGCGCCAGACCGACACTCCGGCCAGTGACGTGTTGACCAGGTTCGGGTCGCCGAGCCACAGGTGCTTGCCGTGCATGCCGAGCAGTCCCAGCACGGTGTCCAGGGTGCCGCCGGGCTGGAAGAAGTACAGGAAGACGAAGCCGATCGCGACACCGTTGATCAGGTAGGGGAAGAACAGGATGCCCTTGAACAGGTTGCGCAGCCTGGTGTCGAAGCTGAGCACGGTGGCGAAGTAGAGCGCGGCCGCGATCTGCACGAAGGAGGCGACCAGGTAGACCCCGCTGACCAGGAAGACCTTGAACAGCTCCGGCCGGGTGGCCAGGTCGACGTAGTTCTTGGCGCCCACGGTGTCGCTGGTGGGGCTGATCCCGTCCCAGTCGGTCACGCTGTAGCCGAGCATGTCGGCGATCGGCAGGTAGGTGAAGGTCACCACCAGGGCCAGCGGTACCAGCAGGTAGAGCCAGGGGGTGAACCAGCGGTACCGGCGGTGCGCCGGTCGGCGCCGGGCGTCGACCCGGCGGCGGGCCGGCGGGTCGACGGCGGCCGTGGCCGGCTCCCGGTGCCGGTCCTTCTGCAGTGCAGTCATTGTCGTTCCTTCATCGGGCCGCAGGACGCGGGGGGAACGGCGCGGAGCCGTCAGCGGTCGGAGGGGCGGACCGCGCCGTTCACCGTCGGACGGGTCAGCCGGTGACCGTCTGCTGCGAGGCGGCCCACTTCTTGTTCAGGTCGGCGAAGTAGCTGTTCTGGTCGCCGGATCCGGCGCCGCGCGCGATGTCCACCAGCTTCTGGCGGTAGTCGGGGGAGTCCAGGCCGATCTCCGAGCCCTTGTCGATCTTGCTGACCGTGGCGGCCTGGGTCTGGTTCTGGCCGATCATCTTCACGCCCTGCTGCTCGAAGGGCTGCAGGTCGCTCGGGAGCGCGGTGCCCTTGACCGAGGAGATGGCCTGCTCGGCCTGCGCGCTGCCGGACTTGTTGATGTACCAGTCGAGCCAGGCCCGGGAGGCGTCCTTGTGCTTGGAGTGGACGTTGACCGCGTACTTGTAGTCCGGCTGGACCACGGTGCACAGCTTGCCGTCGGCGCCGGCCTGCGGGAACGGCATGAAGCCGATCGAGTCGGGGCTCTGGCCGGCCGTCTTGGCGGCGGCCTGCATCTGCGGCACGGCCCAGGAGCCCAGGAACATGGTGGCCACCTTGCCGGTGCCCATCAGGGTCTTGGAGTTCTCCCAGTTGGTGGTGGTCGGGTCGGCCTCGGTGAGCTTCGAGTTGACCGTGGTGTAGAGCAGGCTGTCGATCGCGTTCAGGTCCTTGCCGCTGCTCCACGGCGAGGTGTCCTTGGCCAGCGCGTCCTTGGCGGCCGGGTCGCACGAGGCCGAGCCGATCGCGTTGGACCACTGCTGCAGCGGCCAGCCGTCGTGGTAGTTGGTGTAGTACGGCGTGGCCTGGGTCTTGGCCTTGATCGCCTTCAGGTCGTCGACGAACTGGGCCTGGGTGGTGGGCCAGTCGGTGAGGCCGGCCTGCTTCCAGACCGTCTTGTTGTAGACGAAGCCGCTGGCCGTGCCGTAGTTGGCGATGCCGTAGACCTTGCCCGCGACGGTGGCGTAGTCGGTCCACTGGTAGGTCTTGGACAGGTCGGCGGCGTCGCCGAGCGGCGAGAAGAACTCCGCGTACTCGGTGATCGGGACGTTGTTCGGGATCAGCAGGACGTCACCGTAGTTCTCGGTGTTCATCCGGATCTTGACCTCCCCCTCGTAGTCGGTGATCGCCTCGAACTTCACCGTGACGTTGGGGTAGGTCTTGTTGAACTCGGCGGCGTAGTTCTTCAGGGTGCCGTCGGAGAGCTGGTCGGTGCGGTTGGTCAGCACCGTGATCTCGCCGGACACCTTGGCCGGGTCGGTGGGCGAGACGGCCTCGGCCGCCGCCGCAGGGGCCGAGTGACCACTGCCGCCGCTACAGGCCGTGAGCACCACCAGGGACGCGGCCGTGACGGCCACCCATCCTCTTCGCATCGTGGATCGTCCTTCGCGCTGATCGTTGTCGATGTCCGGGAGCGCAGCCGAGGACCGGAAACCGGCGTCCCGGGCTGTTGGCTGCTTAACGTAGACGTCATTTCCCCGCCATGTCCATAGACCGGTCAACATTGATATTCAGCGGTTCTATTACCGATCAAGGCGCTATTTACTAAACCTTTGCTTTATGGAGTGACGATCCGGCGTCGGCGCCCGGTTGGTCCTCGGGATTCCTGGACAACGTTGTCATCCGGAGCGACAATCGTCCGGACGCGACGCGGCCCCACCCTGCCCGGAGGCGGGGTGGGGCCGGTTCCGTCGGTGCGGATCTCACGTTGTGTCACGGGCGGCCGCTCCGGACGGCGCGGCGGCAGTGGGCCCGGTCGGCCCTGCGGGTGTGGCGGACCGTCAGCCGCCCAGCACCAGGTCGGTCCAGGCGTTGGCCAGGATCTGGTGGCCGAGCGCGGTCGGGTGCACGCCGTCCGCGGCGATCGCCAGCGGCGTGCCGATCCCCTCGGCGGCCCGGTTCAGCAGCGCGTCGGCGGTCAGCAGCGCCGCCCCGAACTCGGCGGCGAGCCGGTGCACCGCCTCGATGCGCGGCTCCAGGTCGGCACGCCAGGCCAGCTGCTCCTCGGCGACCGGGACCAGGAAGGGCTCGATCAGCACCAGCTGCGCCGTGCCGGCACCGCGCAGCCGGGTGAGCAGCTCGCGGTACTGCTCCTCCCACGGTTCGACCGGGCTGACCAGTCCCGCGTCGAACCGGCGCCAGGTGTCGTTGACACCGATCAGGACCGAGGCCAGGTCGGCCCGCACGGCCACCGCCTCGCGCTCCCAGCGCGCCGCCAGGTCGGCCATCCGGTTGCCCGCGATGCCGCGGTTGACCACGGTCGCCCCCGGGTGGGCGGTGCGCAGCCGGTCGGCGGCGAACGCCACGTAGCCGTCGCCGAGGTCGGCCGGGTCGGTGCGGTCGCGGCCGGCGTCGGTGATGCTGTCGCCTTGGAACAGCACGGTGGCGGTGGGCGGCAGGTCGAACGGCATGAGGGGTCCTCCGGACAGTGGGCAGTCGCTCGGCCACTGTGACAGAGCCCGGAGCGGCCCGGCCGCCCCCGACACTCCGGTAGGGGTACTCGGGCAGGTCGCCCGGGTCGGCCCCGGCGGCGGCCGGGCGGGGAGACCTGCGAACCGGGTCCCGCGGGCGGGCGGCAGCAGGTCGGCCGGACCGGTCCGGCATGCTGATCATCCGTCAATCGGACACGTCCGGTTAACCTTTGGTTCGACCGGAGTCTTGGAAAGTGACGATGATACCGGCCAGTATTCGGCGTATGAATTTCGGACAACTCCGGCTGGGCCGGATGAGCAGCTGGGCGACGCGCCGGACCGCCGGCGCGCTGGTGGCCGCGGGACTGGCCGCCACGGCGCTGGTCGGCTCCGGCGGCGCGGGCAGCGCCGTCGCCTCCTCGCACGAGTTCCACCCACCGAAGATCAAGCACGTGTGGGTGATCATGCTGGAGAACAAGTCGTACGAGGCCGCGTTCACCGGCCTCAACCAGAACAGCTACCTGTGGAAGACACTGCCCCAGTACGGCGAGCTGCTGCGCCAGTACTACGGCACCGGCCACTACAGCCTCGACAACTACATCAGCGCGGTCAGCGGCCAGGCCCCGGCCCCGGCCAACCAGGCCGACTGCCCGCAGTACACGGACGTCGCCCCGGGGACCCCGGCGGCGGACGGTCAGGTGCACGCGACCTCGGGGTGCGTGTACCCCGACTCGGTCTACACGCTCTTCAACCAGCTGGACGACAAGAACGTCAGCTGGAAGGCGTACATGCAGGACATGGGCAACACGCCCGGCCGTGAGGACCCGTACAAGTGCGGGATCCCCGGCGACCCGTCGGGCGCCGGCGTCGTGGACCCGCCCGGCTCCACGCCGCAGGACCAGTACGTCGCCAAGCACAACCCGACCGCCTGGTTCCACTCGCTGATCGACGACCCGCAGGAGTGCGCCCAGGTCGTGCCGCTCGACGGCCGCGCCGCCGAGCCGGGCCACGCCGCGCTGAGCGGCCTGGCCGACGACCTGAAGAGCGCGGACAGCACGCCCGCGTTCTCCTGGATCACGCCGAACAACTGCACCGACGCCCACGACTCGACCTGCAAGGGCGACAACGGCTCGGGCGACCCGAACAACCACCAGGGCGGCCTGTACGCCTCGGACCTGTTCCTGCAGAAGTGGATCCCGCAGATCATGGCCTCGCCGGCCTTCAAGGACGGCGGCATGATCGACATCACCTTCGACGAGGCGTTCCCGCCGTACAAGCTGTACGGCAACTCCAACGCCGACTACACCGGCAACGCGACCTCCTCGCTGAACGTGCCGACCGACACCGCCCAGTCCGTGGTGGCCTGCTGCAACGAGCTGCCCGGCCCGAACACCACCCAGCCCGGTTTCCAGGCCTTCGGCCAGGACACCACCCCGGGCGGCGGCATCACCGGCTCGGTGCTGATCTCCCAGTACATCAAGCCGGGCACGATCAGCGACCAGCCGTACAACCACTACTCCTGGCTGCGGTCCATGGAGGACCTGTTCCGGGTGGACCACGGCGGCACCGACGGCCACGGCCACCTCGGCTACGCCGGCATGCCGGGCCTGCGCCCGTTCGGCCCGGACGTGTACAACAACCCCGGCGGCCAGTCGGTGGCGCCCGCGCCGAGCGGCAGCAACGGCGTCTACTCCGCCCACCAGATCGACCCGCAGAACCAGCCGGCCGACCTGGCACCGGACTTCACCGGTGCGACCGCG
The DNA here is from genome assembly GCF_042741245.1 of Kitasatospora sp. NPDC058965. Classification (NCBI taxonomy): domain Bacteria; kingdom Bacillati; phylum Actinomycetota; class Actinomycetes; order Kitasatosporales; family Streptomycetaceae; genus Kitasatospora; species Kitasatospora sp. NPDC058965. The sequence continues at coordinate 1,641 of NZ_JBHYKG010000298.1, read as the reverse complement.
GCCGACGACAGCCTGAAGCCGGGAGCCGGCAAGTGACCCACCGCTCCACCAGCCGGAGCCGCGCCCTCGGGCGCGGCTCCGGCCGGCGGCTGGCCGCCGCCGCCCTGCTCCTCCCGCTCGCGCTGACCGCCTGCGGCGGTCCCGCCGCCGCGTCCAGGCCGGGCGCGATGGCGATCCCGAGCGCCCCCGCCTCCCGGCCGCCGGTCACCGCGGCGCCCGGCCACGCCCAGCTGGTGGCGATGGGCGACGCCGTCCACCTCGACCTGGGCGGCCGGCAGGGCCAGATCACCGCGACCGGCCCCGACCTGGTGCAGACCGCCCCCGGCGCCGACGGCAAGCCGCCCGCGCAGTCGGCCGGCACCGTCACCGTGGTGCTGCGCAGCACCACCGGCGACTGGGCCCTGGATCCCGCCGCGCTGAGCGCCACCGACGAACTGGGCAAGCCGATCAGGCTCACCCCGGACGCCGCCGCGGTCACCGCCACCCCGGGCCACGACGCGACCCTGCGCCTGAGCGGCACCTTCACCGCCGGCCACGCCACGCTGACCTGGGCCGAGGCCGGAACCACCCTGGCGACCTGGGACTTCGAGGTCGAGCTGGACTGAGCCGCCGACCCGGCGGCCGGCGGCGCGGACCCGCCGCCGGCGCGCTGCGGCCGGTCGGCTCAGCCGGCCACCACCGCGACACCCGCCGCGCCCGCCGGCAGCACCGGCGGGCCGTCGACGACCTGCGTGCCGCCGGGCCCGAAGCGCACGGCCTGCAGCCGGTTGCCCGTCGCGTCGCGGACGTAGAGCACGTCGTCGCGCCCGAGGGCCTCGTCCGTCGGGTGGCCGCCGACCGTGGCGGCCACCGGTGCGGTCAGGGTCAGCGCGCCGTCCCGCACCCGGTACGTGGAGACGGTGCCGGTCGCGGCGTTGGCCACGTAGGCGGTGCCGGTACCGCGCGAGACCACCAGCCAGCAGGCCGCGCCGCCGCCGTCCGGCAGGTAGTCGAGCGGCCGGGCCGTGCCGGAGGCGACGGAGTAGGTGCTGACCGCACTGGCCGCGGCGTCGGAGACCACCGCGGTGCCGCGGGCGTCGAAGTCGAAGCCGAACGGCACCGCGGCCGCCGAGGCGGTGCGGGACGCGGCGGAGGCCAGGCCCCGGTGGTCCACGGTGAAGGTGTCCAGCGCGTTGCTGCCCTTCTCGGTGACGACCAGTCGGGTCCCGTCGGGGGAGAAGGCGACCTCGGCCGCCCCGGCCGCGCCGGCCGACAGCGCGCGGGTGGAGCCGGCCAGCGGGGTCAGCGCGCCGTGGCGCAGGCGGAACCCGGCGATCGTGCCGCTCCCGGCATCGAGCACGTAGACCAGGTCGCCGTGGACGGTCACGCTCACCGGCTGGGTACCGCCCGAGCCGACGGTGGAGCTCGCGGTCAGGCCGCCGTCGCGGGCGATCCGCAGCGCGGTCACCGAGTTCGAGCCCGCGTTGACGGCCAGCAGGACCCGGCCGTGGTCGGCGGGCACGACCGCGCCCTGCGAGCCGAGGCCGGCGCCCGAGCCGAGGCCCCCGGTCGGGACGGAGCCGGCCGGGGTCAGCACGCCGTCGCGGTCGTGGAACGCGAGCACGGCGTTGCCGGCCGCCGCGTTGGACAGGGTGTAGACTG
>NZ_JBHYKG010000297.1:0-10265 GCF_042741245.1 Kitasatospora sp. NPDC058965 | reverse complement strand
CAGGGGAGTGCCGTCGCGCCGACCACGCGGCGTGGTGCTCGCGGTCGGCGCGAGGCGGTTGGACGAGAGGGAGGGTTAGGCCAAGGTGGCCGTGGTGGTCAGTGGGGCAGCCGCAGGTGGTGGCGGCGGGGGCCCTTGACCACGTTCCGCAGGGTCATCAGCGGTGCGGGGTTGAGCGGCCGGTTCCAGGTCCGGCGGGAGTGCGCGGGGCGGGCGCTCCCGGTTCGATCGGGGCAGGAGAGGCGGGGGCGGTGCGGCATCGGGCGGCCTCCTCACGGGCGGTGGTGTTAGTCGGAGTGGTCACCGCATGCCGGCAGCCCCGACGCCGCGAGCGCGAATCGGGGCTGCACGAACCCGTGAAGCGCCCCCAACTCGGCTGGTCCTCGCTACCGTTGTCCCATGACTGATCTGCGCCAGGTGCCAGTTGACCAGGTTCTGGAGCGAGTGGGGACCGCGTTGGGGACCCAGCTCGATCCGGCAACGGTTGTCCGCAAGCGCCGGTCCGTGGGCGCCCGCACCGAGCGCGGCACGTGGGTCCGGATCGAGCGGCGAGGGTTGGACCGGATCGGCACCCAGGGCGGCAACGGCACGCCGTCGGCCGAGGCTCTGAGCGGCATCGCGAAGCCCGCGTGGCTGGCCGGTGTGGCGTGGCGGGACGAGGTCGAGCCGGTGATGTGGCGGGCCGACGAGACCCGGCTCCTGCCCTCTGCCCCCGTGGGGTCCGCAGTCGTGGCGGACGATCCCGCGCTGCCTTCCAGCTGGTGGGCTGAGCTGAACACCTCACTGGATGCGCTCGCGCGGCAGCGAACGAACCGGATCGCCACGCCGGACACGGAGACGATCACGCAGGAGTTGGTGACACGGATGATCCATCAAGTGTTCCCGCTCGTCGATCCGACGGTAAGTGAGTGGTGCCCGGCGCATGCGGATCTGAACTGGGCGAACGTGACGGCACCCGAGTTCTGCATCTTCGACTGGGAAGACTGGGGGATGGCCCCCCGCGGATTGGACGCCGCCACCTTGTGGGCGGCGTCGCTTGCCGTACCGGCGCTGGCCGATCGCGTCCGCGTCGAGCGGAGCGGCGACTTCGCGAGCCGGGACGGCAAACTGATGACGCTGTTCGTCGCGGCGAAGATCCTCGGGCCGTACGCACACCCCGAGGACCCTCGCCTCGACGGGGCCCGCGCACTGTCGGAGCAGGTGGTGAAGGAGCTTCAGGCGGACTGACGCAGGAGCTGCCAGTAGGCCCGGAGGACGTCGGCGTCGATCTCGTGCTCCAGGCCTCCGCACAGCTCCCGCAGGTGCTCGGTGTCATCGGTGCCGACCGCCACCGCCTCCACCCCAGGCAGCTCGAAGGCAACCCGGAACGCTGCCTGTATCGGTGTGGCGTCAGACGTCCGCAGGAACATCCTCGGGTCGAACTTCTGCCACACGGGGTCGGTGACACTGCCGCCGAAGGGGCTCATCCCCCGTACTCGGGTCGGCCTCCACGCAGTCACCAGCGCTTCGGCGGCGTCGAGGACGCCGCTGCTGACAAGGAGGCCCGAGCGGACCATGAGGATGTCCGGGCGGGGCACGTCGAGGCCGACCAGCGGGCGCGGGTCCCAGGTGGAGATCCCCCAGGCACCGCACCGCCCCTTCTCCGCCGCGCCGGCCAGGACCGCGCATGCCTGCCACAGGACCTCGGCGTTCGGGGCGGAGTGCTCCGGGTTGTGCAGCAGGAGCGCGTCCGGTTCGCGGCCGAGGTCGTTCACCGTCTTCTCAACAGCGCCCCGGAGCCGCGCCGGGGAGAGGCTGTGCTCGTCCTCGAAGTAGCCGACCTTGGTGGAGATCGAGAACTTCGGAAGCAGGTCACCAGCCACCTCGCCGAGGACGTGGTGGGATCGGTGATGGAGGTAGTTCGAGGCGGTGTCGATCGCGGTGACGCCGAGGTCCAGAGCGCCGGTCAGGACGTCGCGGCGGTGACGAGACCGGTGTAGCCCGAGGACAACTCGTCGGTCAGCGGTGTGCACAGGTCCTCCTTGATCAGGATGTCGGCCACTTCGTGGACCTCGTCGCCGACGGCCGCCGCCGCCTGTTCGAGCGCGACGGGTCGGCCGCTGAGGAGTAGTCGCAGGGCAGGCAGCGCCTTGGCGGCGAAGGTGAGCTGCTTCCCGGCCGCCCTGACGCCCACGGTGTCTCCGCGCTCGGTGATCCGGGGCGCGAAGTGGGTGGTGCACACCACGGCGTCGAGCCCGCCGAAGATCTCCAGGAACGGCACCTGCCGGCCGGGGGCGGTCTGCTGCTCGTAGGCGGTCAGGAAGTCCTCCGGACCGCGTCGGCCGACGAGTCGGGTGGCGGCTTCGAGCAATGGCGTGACGTCGGCGCCGGTGCGGTCGAGGTCGCGCCGGAAGATCTCCTGCTCGCGGCACCAGTCGCCCAGCCAGGCCATCCAGGAGGCGCCCGAGCGCTTGGTGATGCCGAAGGTGACGTGGAGGCTGTGGCCCGTGCCGCTCCGGGTGCGAGTGGCTTGGTGCCAGTGGCCGCGCGGGATGTGCATGACGTCGCCCGCTTGGAGCGTGCCGTTGAAGATCACGGTGTCGCTGGGGATGTTGTTGGGGTCGGCGTCTCGGTACATGGGCGCTGTGCGGGAGGTGGCGCGGACCTCCCAGTCCTTCTCCCCGGAGAGCTGAACCACGATCACGTCGTGGTCGTCCCAGTGCAGCGGGAAGCCGGCGGCGTCGTTCGTGGTGAGGTAGGCGTTCACCTGCACCCGCTCGCGTGCCCACCACTGCAAGGCGCGGCAGGTGACTTCCATCGTGGGGTCGAAAACGTTGACCTGGTCCATGATCAGCGTCGCCCCCTGCCGGAGCAGGTCACCGAGGCGGTGCATGTTGGCCATCGGGATGGACTGTCCGCGCGGGCTGACGATGTCGGTGAAGTAGACGGCCGGGTGGACTTCCTCGCCGTTCTGGAAGGCCCGGAACTGCGGCCGGTTGAGGCTGCGCCGCATGGCGATGTCGAGGAGTTTGTTCGGGGTGAGGATGCGCGACAGAAGCGCATCATCCTCGATCCGGCCGAGCGCGAAGCCGGTCCCGATCGGTTCGGAGCCGTCCCAGCTCAGGGCCGTCTCGATGGCGGTGACCAACCGGTGTTCCACTGCTACCTCCGTAGGAGAGTGCTGGGCACGGGGCAGGAACCCGCTCAGTGCGCGAGTCCCCGCCCCTGGGGTGACCGAGTCCTACTCGACGTCGGTCAGGTTGCCGTCACCACCGGGCCACGGCGAGTCGCCGGAGGAGCCGGCGTTGTCGGAGCGGAGGCTGTCGTACCTGTCCTGGACGGCGGTCAGCTCCTCGACCGCGATCAGCAGCCCGCTCGCCTTCATCAGCGGCTTCTTCGTGGTGTCGTCCACGTGGTGCTCCTTCCTTGTCTGCTCCCGCCCACCACTGGGCGGAAGATCTGAGGGCAATCACCCTGTGCTTCCGAGCACCGGGTTATGGAGCGAAGAGCGGCACCGACCACAAGGGGGTGAACGGCCGGTGCCGCCCGGCCACCTGACCACGATTCCCCAGCGCGGCCAGGTGGAGCTGAGGGGTGATCAGGCTGTCTGCACGAGCGGGTCAGCCCGGGCCTGTGCGGCGTGGACGAGCACCGCGAGTCGCGCGTCTCCCGTCACCAGCTGGTCGGCTGCGGTCTCAAACCACACGACCTTTCCGGCCCCGACGGGCTCCCATCCCCACGAGTGGGACAGTCCCGCGACCAGCATCAGGCCCCGACCACCCGTCACGGTGTCCTGCGCCGAGTCCGGGTTCGGGAGCCGGAGCCTGGTGTCCGCGACCTCCACCCGCAGGCGGATTCCCGTCCAACGCACCGTCACCTTGCACCGAGCCTTCCTGTGCTCCATGGCGTTCGCCAACAGCTCGCTCGTGCACAACTCGACGTCCCGCAACGCGTCGTCCGACAGCGGCACGCGCCAGCACCGCGCGATATCGACCACCAGCCGACGGGCTGCCGGAACAGCCAACGGGTCCGGCTCAACATCCCACTCCTGCGGAACCGGGAATGATGCAGTGTCAGACATGGCGGAGCCCCCTTTCGAGCGCGTTGGACGTGATCCGTGATCACGGAGAGCCGAAGCTCTGTCACGCTCTGATGCTCCCGCTGCACGTCGGGGCGTTCCTACCGCGTTTGTGGGACGTTTGGGACGCTTCACCGATACGGTTCGTCCCGTCCTCTACGGGCTCAAGAGGTGAACTATGAATCACGCTCTCCGCCGTGCGATGGCGAATGCCAAGATGACCGAAGCGCAGCTCGCAGAGGCATGTGGCGTCGACGCCAAGACGGTTGGCCGATGGATCGCCTACCCCACCCGCATCCCCCACGCTCGACACCGATGGGCGGCCTGCGAGGCGCTGGGAGAGGAGGAATCCACGTTGTGGCCAACTGCCGTCCGTTCGGCGCTCAAGACAGGACCTGACCGTGAGGTCATCCAGGTGTTCCCCTACCGATCAGCGGCGCCCGCCTCGCTCTGGCGGTCGCTCATCACCAAAGCGCAGCGCGAGCTGACCTTCGCGGGATACACCAACTACTTCCTGTGGCTGGAGCAGGCGAACCTGGCCGGCGCACTCCGCCGGAAGGCTCAGACCGGGTGCCGGGTCAGGTTCCTGATCGGCGACCCGGACAGCCCGGTCACCCGGGCCCGCGAGGCCGAAGAAGGCGTCCCGCTCACGCTGTCCACCCGCATCGCCGTGACGATGAGTGAGCTACAACGGCTTCGGGATGTCGGGGACATCGAGGGCCGGTTCGAGACCGGTCACGTCAACCTGTCCGTGTTCCGCTTCGATGACGAGATGATCGTGACGCCGATCCTTGCCCGCAGGGTCGGCCATGACTCGCCGATGATGCACTTGAGGCGCGCCCAAGACGACGGCATGTTCGACCGGTTCGCCGATCACGTCGAAGAGCTCTGGAGTCGCGGGCGCAACATCTGGGAGGTAGCCGATCATGGCCAGGCGTGACTATGAGGACGATCCGAACGCACCGAAGCCCAACAGCCTCGTTCCAGCCGCCTCGGTGGTCGTCGTGGACGAGTCCGGCCGCATCCTGCTCCAGCGGCGCACCGACAACGGGATGTGGGCGCTACCTGGCGGGAAGATGGAGCTGGGCGAATCGCTCGCGGGGTGCGGTATCCGGGAGACCTTCGAGGAGACCGGCGTCCAGGTGGAGATCACCGGCATCGTGGGGACCTACACCAACCCCGGCCACGTCTTCGCCTACGACGACGGTGAAGTGCGCCAGGAGTTCTCCATCTGCCTGCTCGCCCGACCCGTCAGCGGCGAACTGCGCGTATCCGACGAGTCGTTCGAGGTTGCCTGGTTCGACCCGCGTGACGTGGACGGCTTGCCCATGGTCCCGAGCATCCGCAAGCGGATCAACGACTGGCGATCCGGGCAGGGGCCGGTCATCCGGTAGTCGGCGGCGGCGGAGGCCTTCCAGGACGAGTGAGCCGCACAGGACACGAGCCTTCCCCGAGGACCGAGGAAGGGCTCAACCGCTTCAGCCTGAGAAGCAGGACAACAGGTCTCTCTGACCGGCACGTCACCCGCCTTTCGCCCGAGGTCAGCCGCCGATCAGCGCAACACCCGAATCATGGAGAGCCGCTCCGCCTGATTGATCACGTCCACGAGGCTCGGGTCCCCGCTGGTCGCAGCCTCGTACGCGAGTCCGGGAACATCCACCGGAACCGTCTCCTGGCCCAGCGGGTGGGCGAAGCTCGTGATGACCCAGCGACCGCCCAAGGGTGACGATGCGTCGATCATCCAGTCCCACCGAGCTCCGTGCACGCTGATCAGGAACTCGGCGGTGAACCCCATGATCACCTGGGAGTTGAAGATCCGGTCCTGCTCGGTCTGCAGATGGGGATCAGCCGCGCGCTCGGCGAGTTGTTCCTCGATGAGGCGCATCGCCCTGCCCGGATCGGTCTGCACAAGGTCCTGGGGCAGGCCTAGGGCCGCCAGCACGTCGCTGGTGATGGCGCGGCAGGTGGTCGCCCACCCGGCGACGTCCGGTGCAGCCTGGTTCTGCTGGGTCATGACGGAATGCATACCAGTAAGCCCGTGCTGCGCTTGGAAGCCCCCCTCCTGCCTCCCAGGGCAGCCGTGCACACGCCTCCGAGACCGGGAGCAGGACGGTGCTCCCGGCCCGGACGGACGGCGGGTCTGGTCAGTCCGCCATCGGCAGGTAGACCTTGTTGCCTTGGGCCTTGAACTCCTCGGACATGGCCTTCATGCCCTCGACAGCGGCCTCGTCGTACTCCGGCGAGGCAGCACCGTTGCCGAACTTCTCATTGATGGATTTGCTGATCTTCATCGAGCAGAACTTCGGCCCGCACATCGAGCAGAAGTGGGCCGTCTTCGCGGGCTCCGCCGGCAGCGTCTCGTCGTGGAAGTCGCGGGCCGTCTCCGGGTCGAGGGCCAGGTTGAACTGGTCCTCCCAGCGGAACTCGAAGCGGGCGTCGGAGAGGGCGTCGTCCCAGGCCTGGGCGCCGGGGTGGCCCTTGGCCAGGTCGGCGGCGTGGGCGGCGATCTTGTAGGTGATCACGCCGGTCTTCACGTCGTCCCGGTTGGGCAGGCCCAGGTGCTCCTTGGGGGTGACGTAGCAGAGCATCGCGGTGCCCCACCAGGCGATCATCGCGGCGCCGATGCCCGAGGTGATGTGGTCGTAGCCGGGGGCCACGTCCGTGGTGAGCGGGCCGAGGGTGTAGAACGGCGCCTCGTCGCAGATCTCCTTCTGGAGATCCATGTTCTCCTTGATCTTGTGCATCGGGACGTGGCCCGGGCCCTCGATCATCACCTGCACGTCCTTGGCGCGGGCGATCCGGCCCAGCTCGCCCAGGGTCTGCAGCTCGGCGAACTGCGCCTCGTCGTTGGCGTCCGCGATCGAGCCCGGGCGCAGGCCGTCACCGAGGGAGAAGGTGACGTCGTAGGCGCGCAGGATGTCGCAGAGCTCCTCGAAGTTGGTGTAGAGGAAGTTCTCCTGGTGGTGCGCCAGGCACCAGGCGGCCATGATCGAGCCGCCGCGCGAGACGATGCCGGTCTTGCGACGGGCCGTCAGCGGGACGTAGCGCAGCAGCACGCCGGCGTGCACCGTCATGTAGTCGACGCCCTGCTCGCACTGCTCGATGACGGTGTCCCGGTAGACCTCCCAGCTCAGCTCCTCGGCCCGGCCGTCCACCTTCTCCAGCGCCTGGTAGAGCGGGACGGTGCCGATCGGGACCGGGGAGTTGCGCAGGATCCACTCGCGGGTGGTGTGGATGTTGCGGCCGGTGGAGAGGTCCATCACCGTGTCGGCGCCCCAGCGGGTGGCCCAGGTCATCTTCTCCACCTCCTCCTCGATCGAGGAGGTCACCGCGGAGTTGCCGATGTTGGCGTTGATCTTGACCAGGAAGTTGGTGCCGATGATGGCCGGCTCCACCTCCGGGTGGTTGACGTTGACCGGGATCACGGCGCAGCCGCGGGCCACCTCGTCCCGGACGAACTCCGGTGCCAGGCCTTCGCGCAGGGCCACGAACTCCATCTCGGGGGTGACCACGCCCTGCTTGGCGTAGGCGAGCTGGGTGACCGCCACCCCGTCGCGGGCCCGCAGCGGGCGGCGCGGGCGGCCGGGGAAGACGGCGTCCAGGTTGCGCAGGTTGCCCCCGCGCGGCGCGGTGTGCTTGATCCCGTCGTCCTCGGGGCGCGCCTCGCGGCCGTCGTACTCCTCGACGTCGCCGCGCTGGCGGATCCACGGGTCGCGCAGCGCGGGCAGGCCGCGGCGCACGTCGGGCTCGTAGGAGGGGTCGGTGTACGGGCCGGAGGTGTCGTACAGCGGCACGGTGCGGCCGTTGGTGAGCTGCACCTCGCGCAGCGGCACCCGCAGGTCGGGCCGGGAACCCTCGACGTAGGCCTTGCGCCAGGCCGGGGTCGGGTACCCGGTGGCCGCGGACTCGACCGTGGCCGGACGTGCGTCATCGAACGTGGTCATCTGACCTTCTACTCCCTACGCCGGCATTACCCGGTCCAGGTTCCTGCGGTCGGCACAGCCCTCGGCACGCCCGTCGGCGTGACCTTTCAGTGCCCTCTCAGCCCGGTGCTCCGAGCTCCCGTTGGCAGGCGGACTTGCCTGCCCAAAGACGTGAACACGGTAGCCGCAGGTCTGCGCCCGGTCCAGTAGGGGTCCGCACCGCGGGCGCTGGGGCAGACTGGACGCGGACGGAGCGGACGGGGGAGCGCGATGATCGGGTACACCGGGCGGGTCACCGGGAAGGTCGGCCCGGGGCTGGTCGGCGAGGTCCTGGTGCACGTGCCGGAACGGGTCGGCAGCGAGGCCTTCCTGGCCTACCCGGCGGTGCCGGGCGAGCCGCTGCCGGTCGGCACCCAGGTGGTGGTGGTCGAGTACCAGCCGCCGCGCACGGTCTACGTGGCGCCGCTGCACGGCTGACCGGGCGTCACGGACTGCGTCAGGTCGCGGTCTCGTCCCGGTCCTGTCCCAGCCCCGGAAGAGCCGCGCGCCGCTCTTTTCAACCGGCGTGATCGGGCGCAGAATCACCTGTCGCCACCGGCTTCCGCGCATCCCTGCACAACCGAGCGCAGCCACGGGATCGGTGTGCCCTGAAGGGGGAACCGCCGGTGTTGATCGGCACGATCGCGGGTGTCGCCGCGGCAGCACTGCTTCTGATCGTCATCGTCTTCAAACTCTGCTGGCGGGTGGCGGAGCCCAACGAGGCGCTCATCATCTCCGGTTCGAAGCACCGCACCGAGGGCCTCGGCGAGGGACTCGGCTTCCGGGTGGTCACCGGCCGCGGGACCCTGGTCACCCCGGGCATCCAGGTGGTCCGCAAGCTCTCGCTGGACCTCAACGAGGCCGAGCTGGACGTCGAGTGCGTGACCTCGCAGGGCATCCCGGTCCAGGTCAAGGGCGTGGTGATCTTCAAGGTCGGGGACGACACGGTCTCCATCGCCAACGCCGCCCGCCGCTTCCTGGACCAGCAGAAGTACATGGGCCAGCGGGTGCACAACGTCTTCGCCGGCCACCTGCGCTCCATCGTGGGCGGGTTGACGGTCGAGGAGATGATCCGCGACCGCGAGCGGCTGACCGGGGAGACCCGGGCCGCCTCCGGCGCCGAGATGGAGAAGCTCGGCCTGATCATCGACTCGCTGCAGATCCAGGAGATCCTGGACCCGACCGGCTACATCATGAACCTGGCCGCCCCGCACGCCGCGGCGGTCCAGCGGGACGCCCGCATCGCGGCCGCCGAGGCCGACCGGCGGGCCACCGAGGCGGAGCAGGAGGCCTTTGCCCGCAAGGCCGAGGCGACCCGCAACTCCGGTATCCAGCAGGCCGGTTACCAGGCCGAGATGGACACTGCGGCGGCCCGTGCGCTGCAGGCGGGACCGCTCGCCCAGGCGGCCGCCCGCCAGGAGGTCGTGGTCCAGGAGACCAAGGTCGCCGAGCTGGAGGCGTTCCGCCGGGAGCAGCAGCTGCAGGCGGACGTCCGCAAGCCGGCCGACGCCGCCGCGTACGAGACCCGCACCAAGGCCGACGCCGAGCGCGACGCCCGGATCTCGGCGGCGCAGGCGCAGGCGAAGGAGACCGAGCTGCGCGCCGCGGCCGAGGCCAACCGGGTCAAGATCGCCGCGCTGGCCGAGGCCGAGGCCACCAAGGCCCGCGGTCAGGCCTCCGCCGAGGCGACCCGGGCCACCGGCCAGGCCGAGGCGGCGGCGGCCGAGGCCAAGGGCCTGGCGACGGCCGAGGCGGCCCGCGCGCTGGGTCTGGCCGAGGCCGAGGCGATCAAGGCCAGGGCGGCCGCGCTGGCCGAGAACCAGGAGGCCGTGGTCGCCCAGCAGCTGGCCGAGAACTGGCCGGACATCGTCCGGGCCGGTGCCGAGGCGTTCGGCAACGTGGAGCACATGGTGCTGCTCAACGGCGCCGAGGGGATGGGCGAGATGTTCGCCAAGGCGCTCACCATGGGCGGCACCGGGCTGGGCCTGGCCCGTCAGCTGCTCGGCAGCATGAACGCGCAGGGCGGGGCGGCGGGGACGCCGGCCCAGCAGGCGGCGGACCGGCCGGCGCAGTCCATCCCGGTCCAGGTCGACGCCGAGTAGCAGCGGGCCCGACCGGGCGGACGCGGCCCGCCCCACCGCACGGTGGGGCGGGCCGCCGCGCGTCGCCGGGACAACGCGAGGCGCCCCCCCCCAGGGGGGGGCGGGCGCCAGAGCCGGGGGGGTGCGGCGTGACCCGGGCAGCCC
>NZ_JBHYKG010000296.1:0-10293 GCF_042741245.1 Kitasatospora sp. NPDC058965 | reverse complement strand
CCTACCGCCACCACCCTATCTCCTGTGTTCACCCCAACCCCCCCCCCCCCGGGCCGGGGGCCCCCCCGCCCCGCCCGCCCGGCCGCCGAGCGCGGTGCGGCCGCTCCGTCGGCACCGGGCGGCCCGGTGCACCGGGGCGGACCTGCGCACCTGGGGAGCTTTCGCCCTGCTCACCGGCCCGGTGCTGCTCGGCCTCGGCCTCTTCAAGTACCTCGCGATCGGCTGGAGCTTCCTGCTCAGCCTCAGCGAGGCCAGGGGCACCATCTCCCTGGGCCACTGGGTCGGCCTGGCCAACTACCGCGCGCTGCTGGCCGATCCCGCGTTCCGGGGCTCGCTCGGCCAGATCCTGCTGTTCACCGTCGTCATCGTGCCGGTGACCTTCGCCGCCTCGCTCGGCCTGGCCCTGCTGGTGCACCGGATCCGGCGCGGGCGGGCGGTGCTGCGCACCGCCTTCCTGATCCCGACCGCGGTCTCCTACGTCGCCGCCTCGCTGCTCTGGAAGATGTGCCTCTTCAACGGCCTGCCGTCGGGCATCGCCAACACCATCGGCCGCTGGTTCGGGATGTCCGCCGTGCCGTGGATCCAGACCACCCACCCGCCGCTGTACTGGATCGTGCTGGTCACCGTCCGGCTCTGGCTCCAGGTCGGCTTCTACATGGTGCTCTTCCTGGCCGGCCTGCAGGGCATCCCGCGCGACGTCCACGAGGCCGCGGCGCTCGACGGCGCGACCGGGCTGCGCCTGCTGCGGCGGGTCACCCTGCCCCTGCTGCGCAACACCTCGGTGGCGGTGCTGATGCTCCAGTTCATCGCGGCCTTCCAGGCCTTCGACGAGTTCTACAACCTCTTCAGCAGCGGGCTCAGCGGCAGCGGCACCGCACCCGTGCAGACACCGCTGGTGTACCTCTACAACACCGCGATGGGCGACCAGAACTACGGACTCGGCTCGGCGGGCGCCTTCCTGCTCACCCTGCTGATCGTGGGCGTGACCCTGGTCCAGGGCCGGATCACCGGCTTCGGCCGGAGCGAGGGGTGAGCGAGATGACGACCCGTCGAGACACCCTGCGCGCCCTGCGGCTGCCGGTCCGCGGCCTGCTGGCCGGGCTGCTGACGGCGGTCTTCCTGACGCCGTTCTACCTGATGCTGCGCAACGCGCTGATGGACACCAAGGGCCTGACCGCTCCGCACTGGACCTGGTGGCCGTCCACCCCGCACTGGGAGAACTTCACCGCACTGTTCTCCGACCCGACCCTGCACATGGGCCGGGCGCTCGGCAACTCGCTGCTGATCGCCGGGATCACCGCACCGGCCTCCACGCTGCTGGCCTCCGCCGCCGGGTACGCCCTGGCCCGGATCCCGGTGCCGGGACGGGGCGTCCTGCTCGCCCTGGTGGTGGCCACGCTGATGATCCCCGGCTCGGTCACCTTCGTGCCCACCTTCGTCGTGGTCGGCTCGCTCGGCGGGATCAACACGCTGTGGGGCATCATCGCCCCCGGGCTGTTCAACCCGTTCGCGGTGCTGCTGTTCCGCAACTTCTACCTGCAGTTCCCGAGCGAGATCGAGGAGGCGGGTCGGCTGGACGGGCTCGGCTGGCTCGGCCTGTACCGCCGGATCGCGCTGCCGTCCTCCGGGGCGATGCTCGCCTCGCTCGGCGCACTCGCCTTCATCGACAGCTGGAACGCCTTCCTGTGGCCGCTGGTGGTCGGACAGGACCCGTCCGCCTGGACGGCCCAGATCGCCCTCTCCACCTTCCTCACCTCGCAGACCATCAACCTGCCCGGCCTGTTCGCCGGCGCCGTGGTCACCGTCACCCCGCTGGTGGTGATGTTCCTCGTCGCCCAGCGCTACATCGTCGAAGGCATCGCCACCAGCGGCCTCAAGGGCTGAGTCGCCCCCACCAGCCCCGGACCGGTGGCCCGTTGCGGGAACCGCGGACCACCGGTCCGGTCAGCACCACCTTCCCCCATTCACTCCCTCGACCCCACTCCCCGGAGGGAACCCATGAGATCGCTCCCGCGCGGAAGAACGCGCCTGACCCGCCTGCTGCCGGCCGCCGTCGCCGTGTCGGCGCTGGTGCTGGCGGGCACCCCCGGTGCCGGCACGGCCGCCGCCGCGACCGGCTCCGCCGCCCCCACCGTGCTGACCGGCAAGCAGCTCGCCGCCTCCTGGCAGGGCCCGCTGAGCACCCGGGGCCGGTACATCGTCGACACCAAGGGCAACCGCTTCAAGCTCAAGGCCGGTAACTGGGACGGCTCGCAGAGCCACTACCTCGGCAACGGCGACCCGACCGACCCGGCGCACAACCAGGCGGGTGAGGTGTCGAACAACATCCCGATGGGCCTGGACCGGGTGCCGATCGCGGGCATCCTGGCGGACTTCCACCGCCTGGGCCTGAACAGCATCCGGCTGCCGTTCGCCAACGCGATGATCCACGACGACAGCACCGTGCCGGACTCGGCGGTGGCGGCCAACCCGCAGCTGCGGGGCAAGACTCCGCTGGAGGTCTTCGACGCCGTGGTCAAGGCGCTCACGGCCGACGGCTTCGCGGTGATCCTGAACAACCACACCACCAGCTACCACTGGTGCTGCGGACTGGACGGCAACGAGCGCTGGAACAAGGGCCAGTCCACCGAGGACTGGGAGAACGACTGGCTCTTCATGGTGGACCGCTACAAGAACAACAAGCGGGTGGTCGGCGCCGACCTGCGCAACGAGGTCCGCCGCGACGGCACCGACGACCCCAACTGGGGTTGGGGCAACGACAAGGACGAGTACGCCGCGTTCGAGGAGGCCGGCAACCAGATCCTCCAGGACAATCCCGACCTCCTGATCATCATGGAGGGCATCAACTGGCAGGGCATCCCCCAGGGCATGTTCCCGCACGGCCGCCCGCTGCTCACCCCGGTGCGCACCCTGTCCAACACCCTGATCGAGTCGGACAAGCTGGTCTACTCCGCCCACTTCTACGGCTTCACCGGCCCCCACCACACCGGTGCCACCGGTGGTTGGCAGAACGGCGAGACCGATGACCCGCGCTACCGTGACCTGAGCCCGGACGAGTTGGAGCAGGCGGTCAACGACGAGGCGCTGTTCGTCACCGAGTCCGGCCAGCACTTCACTGCCCCGGTCTGGGTCAGCGAGTTCGGCACCGCCGGGCGTGGTCAGGACGACAGCAAGGAGAAGGACTGGTTCCACCGGTTCACCGGCATCCTGGCCGCCAACGACACCGACTTCGCCATCTGGCCGCTGATCGGCTGGACCGACGGCGACGGCAAGCTCCAGGACAACTGGGCCGCGCTGTCCTACTCCGCCGGAGGCAAGCGCACCGGCCTGGAGGACGCCGGTGACTGGCGGACCGCTGACTGGAACAGGCTCGTCAACACGCCGGGAAAGACCGGCAAGGTGGACCAGGTCAACCACTGGAACATGCTGGCCACCAACGTCGCCGACGAGAACGCCTCCGCCACCATGAGTCGGCAGGGGGACTGGAGCGAAGGCTACCGGAAGGGCAACTGCCCCGACTCCGAGCGTCTGATCGCCCTCGGACGCAGCAACGGCACAGGTCTGTGCACCGACACCAACCAGCCCGCCAAGGACGACGGCGGCACCTGGACCACCGTCACCGACGAGACCTACGTCACCGACGGCGACTGGGCGGGCGGGTACAACAAGCTCCAGTGCCCCGACAACTCCTTCGCCGTCGGCTTCAGCGACAACGGCGGCACGATGGCGGCCCTGCTCTGCGCACCGGCCGCGAACCCGCTGCCCACCGATGGCCGCGACGTCTGGTTCGACCACGGCGACAACCGGCCCGCCGACGGCGGCTCGGCCGACAGCGACTGGGCGGCCGGCTACTACAAGGGCCAGTGCAACGACGACGAGTACGTCGCCGGCGTCGCCTTCACCTGGAAGTGGAACGAGCACGGCGTCCCGGACGCGCTGCTCTGCCGTCCGCTGAACTGATCCGCACCCCCACCCCCTAGGAGCACCACAGCCATGCCTCGACTGGAGATCGCCGCCGACGGGTTCCGTCTCGACGACCGGCCGTTCCGGATCGTCTCCGGCGGACTGCACTACTTCCGCGTCCACCCGGAGCAGTGGGCCGACCGGCTCCGCAAGGCACGGCTGCTGGGGCTCAACACGGTCGAGACCTACGTCCCGTGGAACCTGCACGCGCCCCGACCCGGCGCGTTCGAGCTGGACGCGGGTCTCGACCTGCCCCGCTTCCTCGACCTCGCCGCGGCCGAGGGCCTGCACGTCCTGCTGCGGCCCGGCCCGTACATCTGCGCCGAGTGGGAGGGCGGTGGCATGCCCTCCTGGCTGCTCGCCGACCACGACATCGAACTGCGCAGCCTCGACCCGCGTTTCACGGCAGCCGTCGACCACTACCTCGAAGCCCTGCTGGAAGCCGTCCGGCCGCACCTCGACACCACCGTCATCGCCGTCCAGTTGGAGAACGAGTACGGCGCCTACGGCAACGACCCCCGCTACCTCGCCGAACTGGCCGGCCTGCTGCGCCGGCACGGCGTCGAGGTGCCGCTGTTCACCTGCGACCAGCCCGCCGACCTCGGCCGCGGCGGCCTGGACGGGGTGCTGCGCACCGCCAACTTCGGCAGCCGGGTCGAGGCCGGCCTCACCGAGCTGCGCCGGCACCAGCCCGAAGGACCGCTGATGTGCACGGAGTTCTGGATCGGCTGGTTCGACCGCTGGGGTGGCACGCACGTCGTCCGCGACCCGGAGAACGCCGCCGCCGACCTGGACCAGCTGCTCGCCGCCGGCGCCTCCGTCAACATCTACATGTTCCACGGCGGCACCAACTTCGGCTTCACCAACGGCGCCAACGACAAGGGCGTCTACCGCCCCACCGCCACCTCCTACGACTACGACGCCCTGCTCGACGAGGCCGGCGACCCGACCTCGAAGTACGAGGCGTTCCGCCGGGTGATCGCCAAGTACGAGCCCGTGCCCGAGGAGGAGGTGCCGCCGCCCGGCGCGAAGCTGGCACCCGTGCGCGTCGAACTCGCCGAGCACGCGGCCCTGCTGGGCCAGGCCCACCGCCTCGGCGAGGCCGTCGCCGCCGGAGCGCCGCGCAGCATGGAGGAGCTCGGCCAGTCCTTCGGCTTCGTGCTCTACGAGACCCTGCTGCCGACCGCCGGCCCGGCCGTGCTGCGGGCGGACCAGGTCCGCGACCGGGCCCAGGTCTTCGTGGACGGTCAGCCGGTCGGCGTGCTGGAGCGCGAGGGCCGCGAGCTCGCGCTCGCCTTCACCGTGCCGCGGCCCGGGGCCCGGCTCACCGTGCTGGTGGAGAACCAGGGCCGGGTCAACTACGGACGCGCGATCCACGACCGCAAGGGCCTGCTCGGCGAGGTCCGCCTCAACGAGCAGCCGCTGACCGGGTGGAGCAGCCGCCCGCTCCCGCTGGACACGCTCGACGCACTGGAGTTCACCCGGGCCGCCGGGCCGGCGCCGGGACCGGTGTTCCGCCGCGGCCGGGTGGAGATCGCGCGGCCGGCCGACGGCTACCTCGCCCTCGGCGGCTGGACCAAGGGCCTGGCCTGGATCAACGGCTTCGCCCTCGGCCGCTACTGGTCCCGCGGCCCGCAGACCACGCTCTACGTGCCCGCGCCCGTCCTGCGCCCTGGCCGCAACGAGATCACCGTCCTCGAACTGCACGCCGCCACCACCGCGTGGGTGGAGCTGCGGGACCGGCCCGACCTCGGGCCGACCGAGGACTGACCCCGCCCTTCCCGGTGCAGGGGAAGGCCCCCGATCGTCCGCCGACCGCGACTCCGGTCGGCGGCGCGGGTCGGGCGGCGAGCCCGCCCGACCGTGTCACTCCGTGCCCCACCAGCGGAGTGACGAGCAGTCAACCCAGCACAGACGCTGTCCCCTCTCCGTTCCCCACCCGAAGGTGACTCCACGTCATGTCGATAGGTAAGAAGACCGCCACCGTCCTCGCGGTCGGCTCCCTGCTCGCCCTCGGCGGCCTGGCGGCCGCACCCACCGCGAGCGCCGCCGACGCCGGGACGGCTCCGCCCGCACCGGTCGTCACCGGCTCCGGCGGCGACCAGCTCGCCTCGTACGACCCGGCGACCGGCCAGGCCGTGCTGACCACCGGCACGGCCGCCCCGGCCCAGACCGCCGCCGGCACGAAGCCCGGCGCCGTCAAGGTCGGCCAGGTGATCGACAGCCCGCCCACCCCGGCGGCCCCGAAGGGCGCGCTGCTCGTCGTCACGGGCGCGCAGTCGGCCGCCGGCGGCCGGCAGGCCGTCACCACTCGACCGGCCGCCGTCACCGAACTGCTGGGCACCACGAACGCCGCCGTGCACGCCGCGGTCGCGCCGTCCAGCGTCCAGGTCACCCCGCAGGTGCCCGGGCTCACCGTCAGCTACGTGCCCAGGATCGACGGCGCCTCGGGCTCGGCCTCGATGAGCCTGAAGCTGAGTGCCGACACCGACCTCGACCTGCCGGGCGGCGGCTCGGCGGCCTTCTCCGGCTCCGTCAGCCTCGAACCGAGCATCGACTTCGACTACACGGGTTCCGCCTTCGACCTCCAGCGGGCGCACGTGGGCTTCCAGAGCGATGCCGAGGCGGACTGGCACGTCGCGGGCACGTTCAAGGGGCACACCGGCACCCTCAAGGTCCCGCTGGCGAGCCTGAAGGCCGCGCCGGTGGTCTGGGTGGGCGTGGTGCCGGTGGTCGTCAACGTGGACCTCACGCTCTACGCCGACGTCTCGGCCAACGGCACCGTCACCGTCGACACCGAGCAGAGCTACAGCGACACCTGGGGTGTGTCCGCCGACTACACCAAGGACGACGGTTGGGACTCGGGGACCGACCCCGGCGGCCCCGAGCTGTCGCCGCTGTCCGGTTCGGTCTCCGGCCGCGGGGACATCCACACCGGTCTGCTCACCGAGGGTACCGTCGCCATCTTCGACAGCCTGGGCGTGAAGGCGGACATCGAGCCCTACCTGCGCACGGTGGTCTCCGGCAGCGCCACCTTCGACGGCGACGGCGGCCTGACGTCCAAGAAGGGGTCGGTCCAGCTCTACGGCGGCGTCGACATCGGCGGCGCGCTGATGGCCCGCCTCCGGATCCTGAACACCACGCTGTTCGAGAAGGACCTGCCGTTCACCGTCTACCACGACGAATGGCCGGTGCCGCTCACCCAGGACTGACCCGGTCCGGGGCCGGCGGGGCAGCCCTGCTCCGCCGGCTCCCCGCCGGCCGTCGACCCTGACACACTCCTCCCCGTACGGAGATGCACGCCATGCACAGCAAGCGACGCCTCACCGAGGACCGGCTCGCCCGGGTGCTGAACGAGCGCCTGCGCCCCGCCGTCCACGGCCGCACCGTCCCGCTCCGGGTGGCGGTCTGGGACGCCCCCGGTGAGCCGGTGCCGGTGGCCGAGGCACTGGCCGCGCCCTACCGGCCGATCGAGGTCGGCCACCGCTGGGGGCCGGTCTGGTCCACCAGCTGGTTCCGGATCACCGGGCGGGTGCCCGACGAGTGGGCCGGGCAGCGGGTCGAGGCGGTCCTCGACATCGGCTTCAACAAGACCGGCCCGGGCTTCTCCGCCGAGGGCCTGGTGCACCGCGCGGACGGCACTGTGGTGAAGGCGCTGCACCCGCGCAACGCCTGGGTCACCGTCGCCGAACACGCGAGCGGCGGAGAGGAGTTCACCTACTACATCGAGGCCGCCGCCAATCCGGTGCTGTGCGACGACCACCTGCCCACCCGGGCCGGCGACCGCCCCGGGTGGCTCACCGCCGGCGGCGTCGACCCGGAGCCGCTCTACCGGGTGCTCCGGGCCGACCTCGCGGTGCTCGACCGCGGGCTCTGGGAGCTGGTGCAGGACTTCGACGTGCTCGGTGGGCTGATCCGGGAACTGCCCGAACACGACCAGCGCGGATGGCAGTTGCTCGGGTTCGTGGAGCGCGCGCTGGACGCCGTGGACCTGGGCGACCTCTCCGGCAGCGCCGCCGCGGCGCGCGCCGCGCTCGTGCCCGCGTTCGCCCCGCCGGCCGCACCGAGCGCCCACCGGCTCTCGGCCGTCGGGCACGCGCACATCGACACCGCCTGGCTCTGGCCGGTGCGCGAGACGGTGCGCAAGGTCGCCAGGACGGTCGCCAACGTGGTCCAGCTGATGGACGACCACCCCTCGTTCCGGTTCGTCATGTCCCAGGCCCAGCAGCTCGCCTGGCTCAAGGAGAGCCGGCCGCAGCTCTACGCACGGGTGCGCGAGAAGGTGACGGGCGGTCAGTTCCTGCCGGTGGGGAGCCTGTGGGTGGAGCCCGACACCAACATCACCGGCGGCGAGGCGCTGGCCCGCCAGCTGATCCACGGCAAGCGGTTCTACCTGGCGGAGTTCGGGGTCGAGACCGAGGAGATGTGGCTGCCGGACACCTTCGGCTACAACGCCGCGATGCCGCAGCTGATGAAGCTCGCCGGGGTGCGCTGGTTCCTCACCCAGAAGATCTCCTGGAACACCACCAACAGGTTCCCGCACCACACCTTCTGGTGGGAGGGCCTGGACGGCACCCGGATCTTCACCCACTTCCCGCCCGTGGACAGCTACAACTGCGAGGTCTCCGGCGCCGAGGTCGCTCTCGCCGTGGCCAACTTCCAGGACAAGGGCGCGGCCAGCTGCTCGCTGATGCCGTTCGGCTACGGCGACGGCGGGGGCGGCCCCAACCGGGAGATGCTGGCCCGGGCCGAGCGGCTGGCCGACCTGGAGGGTTCGGCCCGGGTGGTGATCGAGAGCCCCGCCCGGTTCTTCGAGCGGGCGCACGCCGAGTACCCCGACGCGCCGGTCTGGGTGGGGGAGCTCTACCTGGAGTTCCACCGGGGCACGCTGACCAGCCAGTTGCGCACCAAGCAGGGCAACCGCCGCAGCGAGCACCTGCTGCGCGAGGCCGAGCTGTGGGCGGCCACCGCGGCGGTGCGCACCGGGTTCGCCTACCCCTACCAGGCGCTGGACCGGCTGTGGAAGACGGTGCTGCTGCACCAGTTCCACGACATCCTGCCCGGCTCCTCGATCGCCTGGGTGCACCAGGAGGCGGAGCAGGCCCACGCCGCCGTCCTCGCCGAGCTCGACGGGATCGTCGGCGCCGCGCAGCAGGCCCTGGCGGGGGAGGGGCGGCAAGAGATCGTCTTCAACGCCGCGCCGTTCGCGCGCGACGGCGTGCCCGCCCTGGGCGCCGTGCCGCGCGGCGGGCCGGCGGCCCGGCGGGTGGCTCCGGTGCCCGAGGCGGACGGCTTCGTGCTGGACAACGGCCTGGTCCGGGTCCGGATCGACCGGCGCGGCCTGGTGACGTCGGCCCGCGACCTCACCGCCGACCGCGAGGCGCTGGCCCCCGGCACGGTCGGCAACCTGCTCCAGCTGCACCAGGACTTCCCGAACCAGTACGACGCCTGGGACATCGACGAGTTCTACCGCAACACCGTGCGCGACCTGGTCGAGGCGGAGTCGGTCGACATCCGCGACGGCGCGGTCCGGGTGGTCCGCCGGTTCGGCACCTCCCGGGTGGAGCAGGAGATCTCGCTCACCGAGGGCTCCAAGCGACTGGACATCGCCACCGAGATCGACTGGCACGAGACGGAGAAGCTGCTCAAGGCCGCCTTCCCGCTCGACCTGCGGGCCGAGCACTCCAGCGCGGAGATCCCGTTCGGCCACGTCCGGCGCCCCACCCACACCAACACCAGCTGGGACGCCGCCAAGTTCGAGTTCTGCGCCCACCGCTTCCTGCACCTGGGCGAACGCGGCTGGGGCGCGGCGCTGGTGAACGACTCGACCTACGGGCACGAGGTCACCCGGGACGTCCGCCCCGACGGCGGGACCACCACCACCGCGCGGCTCTCGCTGCTGCGCGCCCCCCGCTTCCCCGACCCCGAGGCGGACCAGGGCCACCACCGGCTGCGCTACGCGCTGGTGCTCGGCGCGGACATCGCCGACGCGGTGCGCGAGGGCTACGGCTTCAACCAGCCCGAGCGGGTGGTCACCGGTGCGGCGGCCGCGGTGGTGCCGCTGGTCGCGGTGGACAGTGACGCCGTCGTCGTCGAGGTGGTCAAGCTCGCCGACGACGGGTCGGGCGACGTGGTCGTGCGCCTCTACGAGGCCCTCGGCGGGCGCGCCGCCGCCGTGCTCGGCGCCGGTTTCCCGGTGGCCTCGGCGGCGGTGACCGACCTGCTGGAACGTGCACTCGAACCGCTGCACCCGACGGCCGACCGGATCGGGCTGACGCTCCGTCCGTTCCAGGTCCTGACGGTGCGGCTGCGGCGGCCGGACGCCTGACC
>NZ_JBHYKG010000295.1:0-10363 GCF_042741245.1 Kitasatospora sp. NPDC058965 | reverse complement strand
CGTATCTCATCCGGCACACCCGCCGTGGGGGGCGCGTTGCGCGGGGGCTGCGGCCGGCGCCTGGGGCGGGGGGCGGGGTGGAGCACCTGGCCGGGATGCCGCGGGCGGCGGTCCCGGACCGGTTCGCGGACGTCGTGCACGGGGGAGGTCCCTTCGAGACGGTGGTGAGGCGGAGGTGGCGGTCGGTCAGCCGACGGCGAGCGTCACGCTGCTGACGTACAGCGGAGTGGTCGGGTCGGTGACGGACAGCCGCAGGTCGGCGGACAGGTTCTGCAGTTCGTTGAACTGCGCGCCGGTCAGCGTCACGGTAGCCGTCTGCCAGCTGCCGGTGCCGCTTCCGGCCACGGTCGGTCCGCCGAGGTAGGCGTTGCCGGGCGCGTCGTACTGCACCTGGAAGCCCTGGCCGGCCACCGACCAGTAGGTGATGTTCGCGGTGACCGTGGAGGCCTTGGCCACCTGGCTGGACGGGTCGACCTGGAGGTACATGTTGGCGGGGTTCACGCCGCTCTGCGACCTCGTCCAGGTCGCGTACGCGGAGCGCCCGCCCTGGGTGACTGCGGTCAGGTTGCCGTCGGCGCCTTGGCCGGTGGATCCGACGCTGAGGAACTTCACGCCGCCACCGGTCTGCCCGGCGGTGCCGGTGATGCTGGTGGCGCCGGCGCCCGTGGCCGGGCAGTTCGCCGGGACGGGAGTCCCGGCAGGTGCGGCACCGGCGAGCAGCGACCACTGGTCGAGCTTCGCCGAGCCCATGGTGACCGGGACGCAGATGCTGCCGTCGGCGAGCACGGCCTGGGCGGGCACCTTGCCGGTCAGCGCGTCCACCACGTGGTAGCGGCCGGCGACCAGGTTGAGCCCGTTCGGGTGCAGGGTGACGGACCCCGTGAAGCCGAAGGACGGGTTGACCTCGGCCACGGTGAGCGAGGCACTGCGGTGGTCGGCGGCGGTGACGGGGACCACCTGCAGCTCGTGCTGGCTGGTCAGGTCGGCGTAGGCCGGTGCGTACCCGCTCAGCTGGGAGCCGCTGGTGAGCAGCTTTCCGCCACCCTTCTGGTAGGCCGTCAGGTTCGCGTCGACGCCGTTCATCGGCAGCACGGCGCGGTAGTTGGACAGGCTGTCGGCGTGGTTGGCGATCTCCTCGCTGGTGACCACGGCGAAGCCGGCCTGGTAGCCGGACCACAACGACCCGATGTTGTTCTCGATGCCGCTCAGGCTGCCGCCGCCCGTGTTGCCGCGGGCCTGGGAGTAGTCGATGTAGACGGCGACCGGCTGCGTCGGGTAGGAGCCGGACAGCTTCTGGAGCACGGGCAGCCAGGAGGTGAAGATCGGGAATCCGACGACGTCCTTGCTGGTGCCGTCGTGGATGAAGAAGTCCTCACCGCCTCCGGTGGGCAGGGTCATCCCGTAGTCGGACAGCCAGAGCGTGGCTTCCGAGGGCAGCAGGGAGTCGTCGGCCGTGACGGTCCACTCCTGGGCGACCTTGACCCCGTACGCCCGGCCCAGGCTGCCGAACAGGAGGCTGAGGCCGTTGGAGTTCGCGGCGTCCTCGACCACGGTGGCGTTGTACTTGCGGGCCAGCGTGAAGAAGACGTCGGGCAGGTTGCCGAGCTGCGGGGCGTTGGAGATGTGCCCGCCGAAGTAGTAGTACAGCGGCGCGGAGGTGATCTTGCGGGCGGCCGCGGTGAGGCGGTCGTAGGTGTCCTGCACGCTCCACTGGCGGAAGGCCTGGTAGACGCCGGCCAGCGGCGCGCCGGGAACGGCGGCCGGGACCTGGTCGAAGGAGGTGTACGCGGTGCCGTTCTTCGCGTTGAAGGTCGCGACGGTGCCGTAGGTGCGCGGCAGCCAGGTGGTGCGGAAGTAGGCGATGTCGGCGGGTGCCCAGCCGCCCGAGCCGGAGCTCTCCAGCCACTGCGCGTCGGTGTGGCCGTAGTCCATGAACGCGCCGCCGAACCCGGCGCTCTTCGCGATGTGGGTCAGGGTGCTGGTGACGTAGGTGAAGTAGTCCTGCTGCTGGGTGAGGTTCCACCAGGCCGGGGCGACGCCCTTGGCGCCGGTGTTGGTCACCTCGAAGTCGGTGATCCAGGGCGCCGGGCTGCCGCGCCACCCGGAGGACCAGAAGATCGGGACGAGCTTCACGCCTTCCGCGGCCGCGGCGGCGAGTTCCTGGTCCAGTTCGGAGAAGTCGAAGGTGCCCCGGGTCGGCTCGATCTTCGACCACGGCATGTTGATCTCGGCGCGGTTGACGCCCTTGGACTTGAGCTCGGCGAAGGTCGCGGTGGTCCAGGGGGTGCCGTTGTTGTCGAACTGGAACTGGGTGGCCCAGTAGGTCGACGGGCTGTCCGCGTGCTTGGTCTGCTTGGCCGGCTTGGCCTGCGGGTGCGGTGCGGCGGCGTTCGCGTTCGCGTTGACGAGGACGGTGGCGATGGCGCAGCAGAGCAGGGATATCGCTCCGCGTCGAACCGTGCGCAACATCGTTTCCCCTTTCACGGGGTTCGAGGGGCGGGTGGGTTGACGTGCTCTCCAGGGCGCCGTCGGCGTGTGAACGGTACGTAACTCCAAGAGTGTTAGTAGGACAAGGTCTGATGCCGGTTTCTTACCCTCCCTCAGCATGACCTGCGATGATGCCACCCTTCCCGAGGCGACATGGTGATCTTTTCTGTCAGAAAAGTCTTTGCCTGCCATCAAGGGTTGACCTGCCCGCAATGTGGACCGGAGACTTCGGGCACTCCAGGACAGTGATTGCGACGCCTGTCGCATCCCGCGCCGTCGGCCGTGCCCCCACCAGTTCCTTGAGGAGCCGTCATGGCCAGAACCCGTCGCCACCGCCGTCCACTCGCGGCGTTCGCGGCCTGTCTTCCCCTTGCCGCCGGCCTGACTGCGTGCGGCGGCACGAGTGCCGGCGCGTCGTCGGACACGCTCGTCGTCGCCATGTGGACCAACCCCGCCGCGGTGGCGCAGACGCAGAAGGTGAACCAGCTGTTCGAGCAGCAGCACCCGGGCGTGAAGGTCAAGCTGCAGACCGCGCCGACGACTGCCGGTGCGTGGCCCGCCCTGCAGAATTCCCTGCTGGCCTCGAAGGACGTGGACGTGCTCGCGCAGTTCGCCCAGAGCCCGACGAAGTACCCGCCGGCCTCGACCAACATCAAGCCGAGCGGCACCGCCGCGCTGGTGGCGAACGGTCAGTTCGTGGACCTGAGCTCACAGCCCTTCATGCAGCGCTTCGACCCCGCCACGCAGAAGTTCACGATGGGGTACAACGGTGGCGTCTACGGCGTGACCACGGCCGAGTACGTCAACAACACCGGCCTCTTCTACAAGAAGGACCTGCTGGCCAAGTACGGCATGTCGGTGCCCACCACCTTCGACGAGTTCATCGGCGACCTCAAGACACTCAAGTCCAAGGGCGCGAACCCGCTCTTCGTGGCGGGCAAGGACGGGTTCCAGTCGATCGTCTGGTTCGGGATCTACAACCAGCTGCTCATCCAGGACCAGCCCGCCGATGCGGCCAACTCCCTCTGGCTGCAGCGCGACCAGCAGTTCTGGAGCGGCCAGCAGAACTGGAACAGCCCGGTGTACAAGGACGCCGCGCAGCGCTACGAGCAGGTCATGTCGTACCTCGAGCCCAATGCCGGCGGCGTGCCGGCGGCGACCGCCTCCGGGGTGTGGGCGGCCAAGGCCGACGACTTCCCCTTCTTCGCGGACGGGTCCTACGACGGCAACACCATCGCCCAGGCCAACCCGTCGCTCAACTTCGGGTTCTTCGCCGTTCCCGGCACGGACAACGCGTCCTGGAACCGGCCCGACCTCGCCCCCGACCTGACCTGGACGGTGCCGACCTGGGCCAAGCACCAGAAGCTGGCCATGGAGTACCTGGACCTCTTCACCCAGCAGAGCAACTACGCGGCCTGGGTGAAGGCCACCGGGTCCGTCTCCACCGAGCCCGCCGTCCCCACGCCCAGCCTGCCCTGGTCGGACTGGTTGGCCACGCACGCCGCGCAGGGCTTCATCGGCACCACCCTGCCCTGGCTGCCGCCGTCCGTCGGCAGTGGCAACCCTGCGGGCGGACCGACCCTCACCGACACCCAGCCCTTCGGCAGCGAGCCGCTGTCCGCAGCGCTGGACAAGTCGGCCGCGGCGTACACCGCCGCCGTCAAGCCCTAGGAGCACGCCGTGTCCACCTGCCCCTTCGGCACCCGGCGGACCAGGCGCTGGATCCCCTGGCTCTCCATCGCGGTGCCCAGCATCGGCTGGCTGACCTTCGGGCTCTACCCCTCGCTCGCCACCGTCTACTACTCCTTCACCGACTACTCCGGGCTGCCGGGCACCCCGATGACCTTCTGCGGGTTGTGCAACTACCGGACCATGTTCACCAGCAACTACGCGCAGCTGTCGCAGGCCGTCGTGACCACGCTGGAGTACGTGGCCGGGGTGACGGTGCTGCAGATCGGCGTCGGCCTTGGCCTGGCGCTGCTGCTGCAGCGCCGGCGCTTCGGCTACGGCCTCTACCGGGCGCTGATCTTCATGCCGCAGATCTTCTCGGTGACGATCGTCGGGGTGCTCTTCTCGCTGCTGCTCGATCCGAGCAGCGGACCCGCCGAGAAGGTCTACCACTCGGTGATCGGCGGCTACAGCTCCTTCCTCGGCGATTCCGGCCTGGCGGTCTGGCTGATCGTGCTGGTCAACGTCTGGATGTTCTCCGGCTACACCATGCTGGTCTACATCGCCGGACTGCGGCGCATCCCGCCGGAGGTGTACGAGGCGGCCTCGCTGGACGGCGCCGGTCCGATCCGGCGCTTCTTGAAGATCACCTGGCCGCTGCTCGCCCCGTCCACCACCGTCAACGTCTTCCTGACGGTGATGGGCAGCCTGGGGGAGTACGCGCTGATCCTGGTCCTGACCCAGGGCCAGTACCACACCCAGACCCTGGGGATGTTCATGTTCAACACGGCCTTCGGGGTCAACCCCGATCTCGGCCTCGGTTCGACGCTGGCCATGGTCCAGTTCGCCATGACGGCGGTCATCGGCAGCGTGCTGCTGTGGGCGCTGCGTCGACGGGAGGTGTCGCTGTGAGCGTCCAGACCGCGCGCCTGGCCCGGCAGCGCCCGGCGCAGACCGAGGTCGAGCGGGCCGACCGGCGCCGCAGACTGCTGCGCGGGCTACGACTCAGCGGCGTCCAGCTGTTCTGCTTCACGGTCGCGGCCGGCTTCTTCGCGCTGCCGCTGGTGTACCTGCTGGTGCAGGCGTTCAAGACCTACGGGTCGTTCCTCAAGGACCCGACCGGGCTGCCCCATCCGTGGACGCTGAGCAACTTCGGCGCGGCCTGGAGCCAGGGCGACTTCGCCACCGAGATGGTCAACTCGCTGCTCTACGCGGTGGTCCCGGACGTCATCACGCTGATCCTCGGCGTGTTCCTGGCCTTCCCGATCTCCCGGGGCTGGTTCCGGCGCTCCAACCTGCTGTACGGCTTCTTCGTCTTCTCCGGCTTCCTGCCCGGTGGTCTGATCCCGTTGTTCGTGGAGGCGCAGAAGCTGGGGCTGTACGACAACCGGGTCGGGTACCTGGTCCTGACCTCGCTGACCGGTGCCGGCTTCTTCTTCTTCGTGGGCTACATCAAGACGATCCCGCGGGAGTTGGACGAGGCGGCGGCCATGGACGGCTGCGGCTACTTCCGCTTCATCTTCCGGATCGTCATCCCGCAGATGAAGCCGGCCCTGGCCACCTTCGCCATCTTCGGTTTCGTGGCGTCCTGGAACAACCTGATCCTGCCGCTGATCATGCTCAGCGACTCCGGTCTGTGGCCGGTGACCCGGGGCCTGTACGGCTTCTTCGGCGAGCACACCACGCAGTGGCCGCTGATCGCCGCAGCCACGGTGATCGTGGCCGCGCCGATCCTGGTGGTCTTCGCACTCCTGCAGCGACACCTGGTCGAGGGCGTCGGTGGCGGCGCGGCGGCCGGGGCCCAGGGCGTCGGCCAGACACCGGCGGCGCAGACCGCCGCGGAGTGAACCCCTTTCGATTTGGAGATCCCTTGTTGACAGAGCAACAGCACCTGGCGTCCCCGCCGAAGCGGGCCCTGGTCGTCCGGGGCGGGTGGGAAGGACACAGCCCGGTCGCCGCGAGCGACCGGTACGCGAAGGCCCTCGAGGAGGACGGCTACGGGGTGACGGTGAGCGACACCCTGGACAGCTACCTCGACGACGAGCTGCTGGCGGCCACCGATCTGGTCGTGCAGTGCTGGACGATGGGCCAGATCACCGAGGAGCAGGTCCTCGGCCTGTCCCGGGCAGTGCGGGCGGGCACCGGCCTGGCCGGCTGGCACGGCGGGATCGTCGACTCCTTCCGCGGCGAGACCCGCTACCAGCTGATGACCGGGGCCCAGTTCGTGCACCACCCGCGGGAGTTCACCACCTACGAGGTGCGCCCGGTGCCGGAGCGGGCCGACCACCCGGTGACGGTGGGGACCGGGCCGTTCACCGTCACCACCGAGCAGTACTACCTGCACGTGGACCCGGCCGTCGACGTGCTCGCGGTCACCGACTACACGGAGGACCCCGACCACCCGGAACTGGCGGGCGTGGTCATGCCCGTGGCCTGGACCCGGCAGTGGGGCTCGGGGCGGGTGTTCGTCACGGCGATCGGACACAACCTCGCCGACCTGGACGTACCCGAGGTGGACTCGATGATCAGGAAGGGCATGGCATGGGCGACACGATGACCGGAGACGGAGTGCTGCGTGTCGGGGTGGTCGGGGCAGGGAACATCAGCGGCGCCTACTTCACGACGTTCCCCCGACTCGCGAACCTGCGGGTGACCGCGATCGCCGACCTGGACGCGGACCGCGCCGCCGCGGCCGCGGCCGGGCTGCCCGGGGTCCGCGCGGCCACGCCGGACGAGCTCTACGCGGCCGACGACGTCGACCTCGTCCTCAACCTGACCGTCCCGGCGGCCCACGCGGACGTCGCGCACGCCGCCATAGCCGCCGGAAAGCACGTGTACGGCGAGAAGCCGCTGGCGTCGACCACCGCCGAGGCCGGCGCGCTGCTCGCGGCGGCCGACCGGGCCGGCGTCCGGGTCGGTTGCGCGCCCGACACCGTGCTCGGCACCGGCGTGCAGACCGCGCGCGCCGCCCTGGACGCCGGGCAGATCGGCGCACCGGTGGCCGCGACCGCCTTCATGGTCACCCCCGGCCACGAACGGTGGCACCCGGACCCGGAGTTCTACTACCGGCCCGGCGGCGGCCCGTTGCTGGACATGGGGCCGTACTACCTCACGGCACTGATCACGCTCCTCGGGCCGGTGCGGCGGGTGGTCGGCATGTCCTCGACGCCGCGGCCGGTCCGGACCATCGGCAGCGGACCGCGGGCCGGCACCGCGTTCACGGCGGAGGTGGCCACCCATGTCACCGGGGTCCTGGAACACGCGAGCGGCGCACTGTCGACGCTGGTGATGAGCTTCGAGGTGTGGGCCGGTGCGCTGCCGCGGATCGAGGTGTACGGAACCGCAGGCTCGCTGTCCGTCCCCGACCCCAACGGCTTCGACGGCGAGGTGCGGATCTTCCGGTCGGGAGCCAAGGAGTGGGAGCCGGTTCCCGAGCAGGGCGGCTACCAGAACGCGTCCCGCGGGTACGGCGTCTCCGACCTGGCGCGCTCGATCGCCCGGGGAGTACCGCACCGGGCCGACGGACGGCTCGCCTACCACGTCCTCGACGTCATGGAGTCACTGCTCGCCGCCGCCCGCACCGGCGACTCGATGAGCATCCTGAGCACGTGCGAGCGCCCCGCCGCCGTTCCCGCCGGTGCCAGCCCCGAACTCCACTGAGAGCGGGCACCCGCCGAGCGTCGCCGACCCCCGCACACGCACGCGCGGGGGTCGGTCCCGCGCACCGCGCCGCAGCCCGCCCACCCCTTCCGTGACACCGCCGCCTCGCCCGGGGAGCCTTCCACCGTGACCGACCGACCGACCGCCGTGTTCGCGATGGCGTCGAAGAACCTGAGCCGGCTCTTTCCGCCGCGCCTGATCGACCGGCTCACCGAGCTGGCGGACATCGACACCCGCCGGGTGCTCGGCGATTTCGACCAGCCCGGGGCAGCGCAGGTCCTCGCCACGGCCGAGGTCCTGATCACCGGCTGGGGCTGTCCGCCGATCGACCGGAAGGTGCTGGACGCTGCGCCCCGACTGCGGGCCGTGCTGCACGCGGCGGGCACCGTGCGCGGCCTCGTCACGGAATCCTGCTGGGAGCGCGGTCTGGTGGTGACATCGGCCGCGCAGGCCAACGCCGTTCCGGTCGCCGAGTACACGCTGGCGGCGATCCTGCTGGCCGGCAAGGACGCCTTCGTCCTCCGGGCAACGCCCAACGAGGAGGGGCGCGACCCCCGTGACGGTGACGGCCGGCCCGCAGCGCTCGGCAACTACCGCCGCCGGGTCGGCGTCATCGGCGCGTCCCGGGTGGGACGGCGCCTGCTGGACCTGCTGCGCCCGTTCGACTTCGCCGTCGCCCTGTCCGACCCGTACGCGGAGCCGGTGGAAGCCGCGCAACTCGGCGCGACACTGCTCCCGTTGGACGACCTTCTGCGCGACAGCGACATCGTCACACTGCATGCGCCGAGCCTCCCGCAGACCCGGCACCTGCTGGACCGCCGCCGCCTCGCCCTGATCCCGGACGGCGCCACGGTCATCAACACCTCCCGGGGCGCCCTGATCGACCCCGCGGCCCTGACCGACGAGCTCGTGTCCGGGCGTCTCAACGCAGTCCTCGACGTCACCGAGCCCGAGCCGCTGCCCCCGGACTCGCCGCTGCACCGCCTGCCCAACGTCTTCCTCACCCCGCACATCGCGGGCTCACTCGGCAACGAGCTCGAACGTCTCGGCGCCGCCGTCGTGGACGAACTCGAGCGCCTGGTCGGCGGCCTGCCGCTGCGGCACAGGGTCCTCCGCTCGGACCTCGACCGCGTCGCCTGACAGCGCGCTGCGCCTGGCACACACACCCGGAGGTGGACGATGAGCACGGACACTGCCGCGCCGGTGGTCATCGCACCGGACAAGTTCAAGGGCTCCGCCGACGCGATGCGGGTCGCCTCCCGGCTGGCCGTCGGCATCCGCCGCACCGCGCCCGAGGTGCCCGTCACGCTCCTGCCGGTGGCCGACGGGGGCGAAGGCACCGTCGACGCCGCCGTCGCGGCGGGCTTCGAACGGCGCAGCGTCGCAGTCACCGGCCCGCTCGACGGCACCGCCGTCGATGCACACTTCGCGCTGCGGGACGAGCTCGCGGTCATCGAGATGGCGCAGGCTGCCGGTCTGCAGCTGCTGCCCGCAGGGCGCCCGGCGCCGTTGGAGGCCGGCACCCGAGGGGTGGGCCAGCTCGTCACGGCCGCCCTGGACGCGGGCGCCCGCACCATCGTCCTCGGCGCGGGAGGCAGTGCTTCCACCGACGGTGGCGCCGGGATGCTCGCCGCGCTCGGGGCACGGCTGCTCGACGAGGCGGGTCGCGCGCTGCCCGGCGGCGGAGGAGCCCTCGCCCGACTCGCCCGGGTGGACACGACGTCACTGGATGCCCGCCTGGCCCGGACGGGCTTCGTGTTGGCCGCCGACGTGGACAACCCGCTGCTCGGCCCGCAGGGCGCCGCGGCGGCCTACGGGCCGCAGAAAGGTGCCGACCCGCAGCAGGTCGCGCTCCTGGAGGCGTCGCTCGGCCACTACACCGAAGTGCTGGCGGCCTGCCTCGGGCCCGCCGCACGGCAGGTGGCCGGCCTGCCGGGCAGCGGTGCTGCGGGCGGGTTCGGATTCGCGGTCATGGCCGTGCTCCAAGGGGTGCGGGTGCCGGGCATCGACGTCCTGCTCGACCTGCTGGGCCTGGCGAAGCAGGTGGCAGGGGCGCGCCTGGTCATCACGGGTGAGGGCTCCCTGGACGCCCAGAGCCTGCGCGGCAAGGCCCCGCTGGGCGTCGCGCAGCTCGCCCGTCGGCACGCCGTGCCCACTGTGGCGGTCTGCGGTCGCCTCGCACTGACCGCCCAGCAGGCACGCGAGGCCGGATTCCGCGCGACCTACGCGCTCACCAGCCTCGAACCGGATCCCCGGCGCTGCATGAGCGAGGTCGACGCCCTGTTGGAGGCTACCGGCGAGCAGATCGCCCGCGAGCAGCTCCGGACGGGCTGAGGGCGGCTCGCGCCGCCCTCAGCCGGTAAGTCGGGGCCCCGTCCTGCCGGTTCCGCCCGGCGCCCGATCACGCCGTCTCCCGCGTGAGCCGCGCTGATGTGCGCGAGCTTACGGTCGGACCACGTGGGTGTGGTGGCGTTCGATCATGGTGCGCAGGGTCTGGTCGCCGGGGGTGTCCCAGATCTCCTGGTTGAAGATTTCGACTTCGATCCAG
>NZ_JBHYKG010000294.1:0-10379 GCF_042741245.1 Kitasatospora sp. NPDC058965 | reverse complement strand
CTGTACGCCAGCTCCGGCACCGCGTCCCAGACGTGGTACCCGCGCCGGTGGTAGAGCAGCGGGCGGCTCGGGTGCACCTCGCCCTCCTCGACCCGGGCGATCAGGATCCAGTGGTCGCCCGCCTCCACCTGCTGCACCACCACGCACTCCGCGTGCGCCAGCGCCACCCCGGTGAGCACCGGGGCCCCGCCGGCCGCCGCCGACGGGTACCAGTCCTGGCCGGCGAACTTGTCGTCGCCGCGGCCGGCGAACCGGTCCGAGGCCTGCTGCCCGTCCTCGCCCAGGAAGTGCACCACGAAGGCGCCCGAGTGGCGCAGCGCCGGCAGGCTGCGCGAGCCCTTGTCCACGCAGACCAGCAGCAGCGCCGGGTCGACCGACACCGCGCTGACCGCGTTGCAGGTGAAGCCCTTGGGCTCCCCCGCCTCGTCCAGGGCCGTGACGATCGCCACCGCCGTCGGGAAGGAGCCGAAGATCTCCCGGAACCGCCCTGCGTCCACCGCCATCCCGCTTCACCGCCGTTCTCGTTCGGTTCGCGCGACCGGTCGCCGCGCGTGCGGCCGAGCCTGGGCGAGCTCCGTGGAGCGGTGCTGGAACCGCCCTCGAAGGCGGGCCCGGATCAGGCGGCGAACAGGTCCAGGATCGGCTGGCGCTGCCCGTCCGGGGCGTCCAGCGCCGGGTCGCCGGCCAGGATCGCCTGGTGCAGCTTGCGCAGCCGCAGCGAGGGCTCCAGGCCCAGCTCCTCCACCAGGTGGCCGCGCAGGCCCTGGTACACCTCCAGTGCGTGCCACTGCCGTCCGGAGCGGTACAGCGCGGCCATGCACTGGGCGTGCAGCCCCTCGTGCAGCGGGTGGCGGCCGATCAGGCCGGTCAGCTCGGGCACCAGGTCGGCGTGCCGACCCAGTCGCAGGTCGGCCTCGATCCGCCGCTCCAGCACCCGCAGCCGGCTCTCCTCCAGCCGGGCCAGCTCGATCTCCAGCACCGGGCCGACCCGGACGTCCACCAGCGCCGGACCGCGCCAGACGGCCAGCGCCTCGCGGTAGTACTGCGCGGCCGCCGCGTCGTCCCCGCACTGGCCGACCTCCCGGCCCAGCTCCGCCAGCCGGTCGTACTCGTGCACGTCGACCGCGCCCGGCTGGATCTGCAGCAGGTAGCCGCCGTGCCGGGTGGCCAGCACCTCCTTGGCGCTGTACAGCGAGTCCGGGCCGAGCGCGCTGCCGAGCATCCGGCGCAGGTGCAGGATGTAGGTCTGCAGCGTGGTCAGGCCGCTGCGCGGCATGTCGGCGCCCCACAGCTCCTCCATCAGGGTCGGCACCGGCACCACCTGGTTGGCGTACAGGGCCAGCAGGGCGAGCACCTGTCGCGGCTTGCCCGCGCTCGGCACGATGGAACCACCGGCGGCGTGCGCGCTCAGCGGACCGAGGACGTTGATCTCCATGGCTTCCCTCCGTAATGCCGTCGGTCTGACTGGCACTCAACCGCCCTCCCAGTCAGGTTCGGCGGCCCCTCCAGGGTGGTCGAGCAGCCTGGGCGTCCACCAGTGCCGGGTTCCCGAACCCGGTGTGCGATTCACCCGGGTCGACCCGTGAATCATTCATCCCCACCGCGTGACGGGGGCACTGGCCCGGAGCGTGCCCGGAAAAACAGACTCCTCCCTGTCGCCGGACGGACCTCGCCGGCCACCACGGACCGCACCTTCCCCAGGAGTCACACCATGGTTGCGAACGCTTCGCTGTACGAGTACGACGACCTGCTCATCGAGGACCTCACCCCCGGCCTGCAGGCCGCGCTGGCCGCGGACCTGTGCACGGCCACCTTCTGCCGGGCCGACTCGGCCTACTCCACCGCCGTCGCCACCGCCCGGCCCGTGCTCGTCTGATGGCCCGGACGGACCCGGTCGGCGGCCGCTTCCTCGCCTTCAAGCCGCACCTGCGGGTCGAGCCGGTGGCCGGCGAGGCCGTCTACGTGCTCGCCGACGAGCAGGTGACCGCCCTGCACGGGGCGCAGATCGCCCTCCTGGCGCCGCTGTTGGACGGCACCCGGCGCCTGGTCGACCTGCAGCGCGAGGTGGCCGACCGGATCCCGGCCGAGCAGACCGCGCGGCTGACCGCCAAGCTGGCCGCGGCCGGCCTGGTGCACGAGCGCCCGGCCGAGGAGCTGGACCCGACCGGTGCGGCCGAGCGCGCCTACTGGGCGGCGGCCGGACTGGACGGCGCCGAGAGCAGCGCGCGGACCGCGCGGGCCCGGGTCGGCGTCCGGACGCTGACGACGGGCGGGACCGAACCGCTGGTCGCGGCGCTGGCCGGCGCCGGGCTGCGCGCCGCCGGGTGCGGTGACGCGGCGGACCTGACCGTCGTGCTCTGCGGCGACTACCTGGACCCCGGGCTCGGCGAGCTCGCCGCGGCCGAGCGGGCCGCCGGCCGCACCCTGCTGCCGGTCCGCGCGGCCGGACCGCAGCTGTGGATCGGCCCGTTCTTCACCCCGGCGGGAGCCTGCTGGCAGTGCCTGGCCGACCGGCTGTGGCGCGGCCGCCAGGTCGAGGCGCACATCCAGCGCCGACTCGACCGCCGCGGGCCGGCCGACCGGCCGGACAGCGCGCTGCCCGCGGCCCGCGCCGCGGGCCTGCACCTGGCCGCACTGGAGGCGGCCAAGTGGCTGGCCGGCCACCGGCACGCGCACCAGGACGCGATCTGGTCGCTGGACACCCTCTCCCTGACGGGCCGTCACCACCCGGTCCAGCAGCGCCCGGAGTGCCCCGGCTGCGGTGACCCCGCGCTGGTCGCGGCCCGGGTGGCGGCACCGGTGGTGCTCGGCCCGCGGCCCAAGCGGCACACCGACGCCGGCGGCCACCGGGCACTGACCCCGCAGCAGGTGCTGGACACCTACGGCCACCTGGTGGACCCGGTGACCGGCCTGGTCCAGGAGATCCGCCGGGACCCGCGCGGCCCCGCGTTCCTCAACTGCTTCCACGCCGGGGCCAACCCGGTGGCCGGTGAGCAGGGCCTGGCCTCGGTCCGCCAGGGGCTGCGCAGCACCTCGGCCGGCAAGGGCGCGACCGCGCTGCAGGCCAAGGTCGGGGCGCTGGCCGAGGCGCTGGAGCGGTTCTCCGGCTACCGCCAGGGCGGCGAGCCGGTCGAGCGGGCCTCCTACCGGGCGTTGCTGGCCCGGGACGCCCGGGTGGTGCACCCGGACGCGGTGCAGCTCTTCGACCCGCGCCAGCAGGCCGACCGGGCGGCCTGGAACGCCGAGCACGGCGCCTTCCACCAGGTCGCCGACCCGTTCGACGAGCAGGACGAGGTCGAGTGGACCCCGGTCTGGTCGCTGCGCGACGGCTGCCAGAAGCTGCTGCCCACCGCGCTGCTCTACTACAACTCCCCGCAGCGGCCGGACCGGCGCTACTTCCTGCCCAACTCCAACGGGGCGGCGGCCGGCGGCAGCCTGGAGGACGCGGTGCTGCAGGGCACGCTCGAACTGGTCGAGCGGGACGCGGTGGCGCTCTGGTGGTACAACCGCACCCGGCACCCCGGGGTCGACCTGGACGCCTGGCGCGACCCGTGGATCGCCGAACTGCGCGCCGTGCACGCGGGACTGCACCGCGAGGTGTGGGCGCTGGACCTCACCGCCGACCTGGGCATCCCGGTCTTCGCCGCCCTGTCGCGGCGCACCGACAAGCCGGCCGAGGACATCATGCTCGGCTTCGGCGCCCACCTGGACCCGGCCGTGGCGCTGCGCCGCGCGCTCGCCGAGGTCAACCAACTCCTGCCGGGCGTGGTGGAAGCCGCCGCCGACGGCACCGGCTACGGCGTCGCCGACCGCGACATCCTGCGCTGGATGCAGACCGCCACCGTGGACAACCAGCCCTACCTGCTGCCCGACCTGACGCAATCCGTCACCGATGCGGGCCGACACTCCTACGAAGTGCGCGGGGACCTGCGCGAGGACCTCGCGGTGGTGGAGGATCGGCTCTACCGGGCCGGGCTCGACCTGCTGGTGCTCGACCAGACCCGGCCGGAGGCCGGCCTGCCGGTGGCCAAGGTGCTGGTCCCGGGCCTGCGTTCGCACTGGAACCGGTACGCCCCCGGACGGCTCTTCGAGGTTCCGGTGCGGCTGGGCAGGCTGGCGGGGCCGACCCGCTACCAGGACCTGAACCCGGTCCCGCTCTTCCTCTGACCCACCGGCCGTTCCGGCACCGCCGAACGTCCCACCCTCGAAGCCCTCAGGAAGCCACGTGCGCATCGACAGTC
Organism: Kitasatospora sp. NPDC058965; assembly: GCF_042741245.1. Lineage (NCBI taxonomy): Bacteria > Bacillati > Actinomycetota > Actinomycetes > Kitasatosporales > Streptomycetaceae > Kitasatospora > Kitasatospora sp. NPDC058965. The sequence goes on along the minus strand of NZ_JBHYKG010000294.1, from coordinate 6,138 downwards.
TGGCCGGCCCGCAGCTCACCGAACTCTGGTCCCTGCGTCCGGACGTGCTGGTCGAGGCCGACACCGAGCCCGGCGGTGCGGTCGAGGTGCACACCCGCTGGGGCAGCGTCCGGTTCGAGCGCCCCTCGGCCGCGCTGCACGAGGCGCTCAAGCGGATGCAGTTGGGCCCGGTGTCGCTGGCCAACGTGCTGCCCGGCTTCCCGGTCGACCCGCCGCAGGGCGGGCCGGGCGCGGACGGCGCCGACCCCGAGGTGCGGGCGCTGCTGGCCGACCTGGACCGGCTGCGCGGGGCCGTGGTCCGGTCGCTGGCCTACGGCGGCACGCCGCTGCTCTCGCTGGTGCCGCTGACGCCCGGCGCACGCTGCCGGCCGGCCCCGCTGCCGCCGGGCCGGCGGGTGCGGCTGTCCCGGTTCGCGGTGCTGCGGTACGCGGCCGGCGGGCTGCAGGTGGAGTCCCCGATCGCCGACCACCGGGTGGAGCTGCACCGCCCGGAGGCGATGCGGGTGCTCGGGCTGCTGGACGGCGCCGAGCCGCTGCCCGCCGCCGAGGAGGTGGTCGGGCTGCCGCGGCACCTGGTGGCGGGTGCGGCGGGCTACCTGGTGGCTGCCGGGGTCGCCGTGGTGGCCCGCGAACTGCCCGGGGCCAAGCCGGAGTTCGCCGAGGACCGGGACCCGCGGCTGGCGCACTGGTCGCCCGACGAGCTGATGGCCCACTCGCGCAGCCGGGCCGGTCGGCACGACCGGGACCTCGGCGCCAGCTACCCGCACGGCGCGACCCCGGTGCCCGAGCCGGTCACGGCGTCGGGCGCGGCGATCGAGCTGCACCGGCCGGACCTGGCCGCACTGGCCGAGAACGACCCCTCGTTCACCGAGGTGCTGGAGCGGCGGCACTCGGTGCGCGAGTTCGCCGCCGAGAAGCTGACGGTGCACCAGATCGGCGAACTGCTCTTCCGGGCGGCCCGGGTGCGGGCCGCCCGGGAGGCGGCGGCGGGCGACCCGCCGGCGCTGCCGCGCACCGACCGGCCGTACCCGAGCACCGGGGCGGTGTACGCGCTGGAGGTCTACCTGGTGGTCGCCGACGGCACCGAACTGGCCCCCGGCGCCTACCACTACGATCCGTTCGGCCACCGGCTGCGGCCGCTGGCGGGCTCGCCCAAGGCGGTGGAGGAGCTGATCGGTGCGGCGCAGACGGCGGTGGACTCGGCCGCCCGGCCGCCGCTGCTGATCGTCTTCACCGCGCGGTTCCGGCGGGTGATGCACGCGTTCAGCGGCATCGCCTACGCCAGCCTGCTCAAGGACGTGGGCGTGCTGCTGCAGAACTTCTACCTGGTGGCCACCGCGATGGGCCTGGGCGGCTGCGCGCTGGCGGCCGGCGACTCGGACTCGGCTGCGCGCGCCTTCGGCCTGGACTGGCCGGTGGAGTCGAGCGTCGGGGAGTTCGTGGTCGGCGCACCGGCCCGCTCGATCCCACTACGCTGTGGCATCGCCCGGTAGCTCAAATCGAGCCAGATCCGCGCCGTAGCAGGACTCTTACCGTACGATCGTCCGCGGGTTCGGCCGATGCGAGTGTCAATGGGGGACATTTGAACGCCACAGCATCACCACAGGCGACGTCCAAGCGGTTGGTCCGCGACGGGCAGCAACTGGCTCCGAGAATGGCGATGACCATCACCGCCGCGGTCTTCTCGGGCTACGTCGCGATCGCGATGACGTACGTCCGCGCCGGTCGGCCGACCGTGGCCACCCTGATCGGGGCGCTGATGACGCTGCTGGTCTTGCTCGGCATCCAGCTGGTGCACTCGTTCCCCCGGCTGGCCCCCCGGTTGACCAGGTACTGGCCGCTCACCCTGCTGCTGCAGGCGTTCCTGACCTACGCGCCGTTCTCGGTGTTCGGGCACGCCTGGATCGGGATCCCGAGCTTCCTGGCCGGCACCCTGCTGCTGATGCTGCCGGCCCGGCTGGCCTGGCCGAGCTTCGGCCTGGTGGTGGTGGGCAGCAACCTGCTGATGATGCAGCACGGCTTCGGCCCGGAGGACGGCTTCTACATCAGCGTGGCCACCGTCACCAACGGGCTGGTGGTCTTCGGCCTGTCCCGGCTGACCGACATCGTGGCCGAGGTGCACCGCTCGCGGGCCGAACTGGCCCGTCTGGCGGTGGCCCAGGAGCGGCTGCGGTTCGCCCGCGACCTGCACGACCTGCTGGGCTACAGCCTGTCGGCGATCACCCTCAAGTGCGAACTGGCCTACCGCCTGGTGCCCAGCCAGTCGGAGCTGGCCCAGGCCGAGCTGACCGAGATCCTGCAGACGGCCCGGCAGGCGCTCTCCGACGTGCGGGCGGTGGCCCGCGGCTACCGCGACATGTCGTTGGTCGACGAGGTGGAGGAGGCCCGCTCGATGCTCACCACGCTGGGCATCCGCACCCAGGTGCGGCTCGCGCACGAGCCGCTGCCGCCGCAGGTGGAGACCGTGCTGGCCACCGTGCTGCGCGAGGGGCTGACCAACATGCTGCGGCACAGCCGGGTCGAGCAGTGCCTGATCGAGACGGTCAACGACGGCGACGTGGTCCGGTTCGGCCTGGAGAACGACGGCGCCGGGCGGGTACAGCCGCAGCGCGTGGCCGAGCGCACCGACAACGGCGGCAGCGGGATCGGCAACCTCACCACCCGGGTCGGCGCGCTGGGCGGCGAGTTGACGGCGGCCCAGGGCACCGACGGCTGGTTCCGGCTGCAGGCCTCGATCGAGCTCGCCAAGGTGCCCGAGGCGGTCCCGGCCGAGGCCCAGCTCTCGCTGGCCGTCGCCTGAGCCCGGGTCAGAGCCAGCCCGCCTCCCGGGCGATCCGGATCGCGTCCACCCGGTTGCGCGCGTTCAGCTTGCTGACGACGGTGGTCAGGTAGTTGCGCACGGTGCCGGGGGAGAGGAAGAGCTTCGCGGCGATCTGCCCGGCCTCGGCGCCCTCCGCGGCCAGCCGCAGCACCTCCAGCTCCCGGCCGGTCAGCGGGGTGGCCTCGGTGTCCAGGGCGGCCAGGGCCAGCACCGGGTCCACCGCCCGGCCGCCGGCCGCCACGGTGCGGATCGCGGCGGACAGCTGGCTGGGCTCGATGTCCTTCAGCAGGAACCCGGCCACCTGCGCGGACATCGCCCGGCGCAGGTTCCCGGGCCGGCCCAGGCTGGTGAGGATCAGCGTGCGGCAGCTGGGGAGGGCCTCGTGCAGGGCGGCCGCGGCGCTGATCCCGTCCAGCCCCGGCAGGTCGATGTCGAGCACCGCGACGTCCGGTGCGGTGGCCAGTGCCCTGGCCACCACCTCGGCGCCCGAGCCCAGTTCGGCGACCACTTCCAGGTCCTGCTCCAGCTCCAGCAGCGCAACCAGGGCGCTGCGCAGCACCTGCATGTCCTCGGCTATCAAGATGCGGATCATTCGGCTCCCCCTAGAGCACGCTCAGTAGTCGCGCCTGACTCTAACGGGCGAACGGGGCCTGGACGAGGGTCTGTCCTAGGTGTGAAACGCCACGTCAGGGGCTTGCCCGGGTCTTGGTGCTGGCGTCTGCGACTGCCACCTGGGTGACCCAGCGGTACGGCCGGGGGTCAGGTCCGGGTCCAGTTCCGCATGCAGCGGCCGCAGTTCGCCGCGAAGGAAGAGCTCGCGCATCATCGACCGCTGCACCTTGCCGCTGGTGGTCCGGCGCACCGTGCCCGGCCGCACCAGCAGCACCCCGCCGACCGCGCCGCCGAACTCCTCGGCCAGGCAGCCCCGCACCCGCTGCGCGATCCCCGGCAGATCGGTGCCGCCGCGGCCGCCGAACCGGACCTCCTGGACCGCCACCACCCGCTCGTCGGGACCGGGGGCGAAGACCGCGGCGGACCCGAACTGGGTCCCGCAGGCCGCCAGCTGACGCTCCACCTCCTGCGGGTGCAGGCCGCGTCCGGCCACCTTGAGCAGGTCCTTGAGCCGGCCGGTGACGTAGAGCTCGCCGTCCTGCAGCACCCCCAGGTCGCCGGTGCGCAGGAAGCCGCGGGCGCCGCCCGCGGTGCAGGCCCGGAACGACTCGGCGGTCTCCAGCGGGCGCTGGTGGTACCCGGCGGTGACGGCCGGTCCGCGCACCCAGATCTCACCGGTCTCGCCGTCGGCCAGCTCGGCGCGGCTGCCCGGGTCGACGATCCGCAGCTCCACGCCGTGCGGGCGCCCGGAGCCGACCAGTCGGCGGGCCGGACCGCCCGGGGCGGCCGGGCGCAGCCGGCCCCGGCCGAGCGCCGACGGGTCGGCCGCGAAGACCGGGGCGGCGCCCGGTGCGCTGACCGCGACCAGCAGGCTCGCCTCGGCCAGCCCGTAGCCGGTGACCAGGGCCCGCGGGCGCAGTCCGGCGGGGGCGAAGCGCTCGGCGAACCGCTCCAGGGTGACGGCCGCGACCGGCTCGGCGGCGTTCACCGCCACCTCCCAGCGGGACAGGTCGAGGCCCGTCAGCTGATCGGGCGTCACCTCGGTGGCGCAGCGCGCGTAGGCGGAGTCGGGAGCGGCGGCCACCGTGATGCCGTACCGGTCGATCGCGTGCAGCCAGCGGGCCGGCTCGACCAGGAAGCTGTGCACCGGCAGCAGCACGGCGGTGGCGCCCAGCCAGAGCGGGTGCAGCAGCTGCCCGATCAGGCCGAGGTCGTGGTAGCCGGGCAGCCAGCCGCCGATCCGGGAGCCGCGGTGGGTGCCCAGCGCCTGCTGGATCGCGGTCATGGTGGCCAGCAGGTTGGCGTGGCTCACCAGGACCCCGCGCGGGGCGGCGGTGGTGCCGGAGGTGTACTGGATCAGCGCCGGGTCCTGGGGATCGAGCTCCGGCGGCGACCAGTCGTCGGGCGCCGCCCCGGGCAGCGTCTCCACCGCGCGGCAGAGCAGCGAACCGCGGTCGGCGTCGGCCAGCAGCCGGGAGAGCTCGGCGGCGTGCGCGCGGTCGGTCAGCACCACGGTGCGGGCGCACTCCTTGACGATCGCCGCGGTGCGTTCGGTGGCGGCCCGCGAGGTGCCGGGCGGCGGCACCGGGACGGCGACGGCGCCGGCGAACAGGCAGCCGACCACGGCGACCGCGAACTCCACGCCGCTGTCCAACGGGATCAGCACCGGCTGGCCCTGGGCACCCCGCTCCACCAGCCAGTGCGCCAGGCCGCGGGCCCGGCGGTCCAGTTCGGCGTAGCTCAGCCGCTGCTCGGCGGCCTGCGGGCGGGCGTCCGGGGCGAAGACCAGGGCGGTGTCCCCGGGCGCCGCGGCGAATCGGTCGGCGAGCACCGCTGCCAGGCTCTGGCCCTGCGGCATACCGCACCTCCAAGCCTCGTCGGTTTCCCGGGCTCGGCGACGAGCACGGGGCTCGGAAGTCGAGCACGGACGAGTCTGCTGGAGGGCGCTCGACGGCCTCTCGAAACCGGCCGCCAGCCCTACTAGGACCACTCCTGACTAGGACCACTCCTGGGCGCGGCGCGGGTCGGGGCCGGGCAGCAGGTGGTCCAGGTGGGCCAGCTCCCGGCGCAGCCGCAGCTCCAGCGGGCTGAGCGGCAGTTCGGGGGCCAGCCGCTCCGGGTGGTGGCGGCCGGGCGGGGCGAGGGTCACCGGCGGGGTCAGCCGGCGCAGTGGCACCCCGTGGGCCAGCAGCCGCAGCTCGGCCTCGCGCTGCTCCTGCTGGGTGAGGTACTCGCGCACGCCCGCGGCCAGGGCCAGGGCCCACCCGGTCCACCGCAGTACCCGCATGAGCTGGGGCCAGCTGCCCCGGGGCGTGACGCTCACAACCGTGCTCCTCCCTGTCCGGGCGGGCAGGTTGCCGGGGCGGCCTGGAGCGCGGCTGGAGCGCGGCTCGCGACACGCCGGGGCGGGTCGGGGCGCGGCCCGAGGCGGGGCCGAGGGCGGATCGAGGCCGGTTCTAGGGGAGCTTCCTACCGTCCGTCGGCATGACGATCCTCGACGAGCGCCCGCTGTCCACCACCGACGACCTCCCCGAGCTCCCGACCGACGCGCACGGCCGGGTGATCGAGTTGCACGTGCTGCGCGAACAGGTGCGCAGCGGTCCAAGCCTGGCGGCGACCGAGGCGCAGCACGCGAAGGGGAAGTTGACGGCCCGTGAGCGGATCGGGCTGTTGCTGGACGAGGGTTCGTTCCACGAGGTGGAGCC
>NZ_JBHYKG010000293.1:4525-10598 GCF_042741245.1 Kitasatospora sp. NPDC058965 | reverse complement strand
GACCTCAGGGTGCCGCGTCAGCGGGCCCAGATGTCGTCGATCGGGGCGCGCTGGGCGCTCTCGCCCAGGGCCGGCAGCGCGTACATGTCCTCCAGGGTGCGCAGCACCCGGTAGTGGTCCACGAGTTCGCCGTACGTGCCGGGGCGCACGCCCGCGCCGACGACCACGGTGGGGATGCGGTTGGTCGAGGTTCCCTCGTCCTCGTCCCAGGTGACGACGAGCAGGCTGTCGTGGCTGCGGGCCCAGGCGAGGTAGCCGTCGAGGTTGCTCCGCAGCCAGTCGTCGCCCTCCCGGACGCTGCCGTCGTGCATGTCGTGCTGCAGGTTCGGGACGACGAAGGAGACGGTCGGCAGTTGGCCGTAGTCGCTCGGCCACTGGGCCCAGGTGCGGCTGACCGTGCCGGGCAGCTCCGGGTAGTTGGCCCAGGGGGCGTGCTTGCGGGCGTAGTCTCCGCTGGTGCAGCCGGTGAAGCCGGGCACCGGCATCGACTCGGCGTAGCCGGCGAAGTCGAGGTGGGCCGCCAGCAGCTCCGAGGCCAGAGTGGCGCCGGAGTAGCGGTGCGGGCAGGAGTCGCCGGTCAGGCCCTGGGTCGACCCGGAGAACAGCGCGAGGTAGTTCGGCTGACTGGGGTGGGCCACCGCGTACGAGGCGCTGAACGAGGCGCCCTCGGCGGCGAGCGCGGTGAGGTACGGCGCGTCCGGACTGCCGAGGACCTGGTCGTGCGAGTGGTTCTCCTCGACGACCACCACCACGTGTGCGGGCCGGGGCACCGTGCCCGGCGCCGTCGCACCGGCACCGGACGCGCCCGCCTGGGCGGACAGCGACGCCGAGACCGAGGACGGTTCGGCGGGGCCGCCGGCCGAGCAGCCCGCGGCGACGACGGCAGCGACCAGGGCGCCGACGACCGCCGACACCCGTCGTGTCCTGCTGGTGGAGACCGATCCCACGCCGCTCCCTCCGGGCCCGGGCGGGCGACGTGACCTGCGCCGCCGCGATGACCGCCGGACACCTCCGACCCTAGTGATGACCGCCGGACACCTCCGACCCTAGTGCAGCGTGCCCGTGGGCTGCGGGTTGACGGTCCGTCACGCGGTGGACGGCGGGCCTCGGCACACCTGGCGACCGGCGCACCGGCGTCACGACGCTGGCGGCCCCGGGACCGGACGCCCGCGGCTCACGCCTGCCCCGTCCCCGGGCGGGGACGGTGGCGGCCGGACCAGCTCGGCTCGACCAGCTCCCAGTCGGCGTCCCAGTCCCGGTCGGCGCGCCGGTCCAACGCGCGCCGCCGCAGGCTGAACCCGGCGTCGGTGAGCATCCAGCCGGCCAGCAGCGTGGTGCTGCCGAGCAGCAGCGCGTTGGCGAGCGGGCCGCCGACGTCCTGCGGTGCCACGGGGTTGCCGTGGTCGTCCAGGACCGCGGTCACGGTCGCGCCGCTGGGCGTGCCGATCGGGACGGTGACCAGGCCGCTCCCCCGGCCGGTCGGCGGGTAGGTCCACACGGCCGGCGCCTGGGCCCGGCCGTTCAGCGCCGGGTCGGAGCTGGCGACGGCCGCGTCGGTGGTGGTCGCGCTGACCCGGTGGCGGTGGGCCTGCAGCTGCCGGTCCTGCGCCTGCCCGGAGCGCAGCACGGTCACGCCGACCAGGACCGCCACCGCCACCGAGGCGACGACCGCGAACACCAGGGCCAGCAGCAGCCTGCTGCGCGAGCGGTCCAGCCGGCGGCAGAGCGGGTTCCGCTCCCGCCCGATCGCCCGGCGCAGCTCGGCCAGCGCGGGCGTGCGGGGTGTCGACGGCCGGCCTGGTGCGGATGCGGCGGACATGGCTCAGCTCCTCGCTCCCGGACAGCTCAGCTGCACACCTTCCAGTGTGGCGACCCCGGGCCCGGTTCGCGCAGGGCCTGCCGGGACCCGCGGCAGGGCCGGTCGGCCCAAGGTCGCCGGGCGGGGCTGCCTGGCTGGGCTGCCCGGCAGGGCGGCGCGGGCGCCCGCCCGCACGCGCGACCGGCCCGCAGTGCGCACGATGGAAGGACCGGACCACGGAGGTGCGCTGTGGACAGGATGATCGTCGTCGGATTCGACACCTCGCAGCCGAGCCTGGCCGCCACCGACTGGGCCGCCCGCGAGGCGGCCCGCCGGGACCTGCGGCTCGAACTGCTGCAGGCCTGGCCCTGGGGCCCCGACAAGCCGCTGGGCACCGGCCAGGCCGAGCGCTGGGCGCGCCAGCAGCTCGCCGAGCGGGCGGAGGCGGTCCGCGCCGCGCACCCGGGCCTGGTGGTGGTCGCCACGCACGTGGAGGACGACGCGGTGGACGTGCTGACGGCGGCCACCGACCGGGCGGCGCTGCTGGTGCTCGGCTCACGCGGCCTCGGTCCGGTGCACGGGTTCCTGGTCGGCTCGGTGAGCCAGCGGGTGCTCGGCCGGGCCGGGTGCCCGGTGGTACTGGTCCGTGCGCCGTCCGGCCCGGCGGGCGAGGGCGTGATCATGGGCATCGACCTGGCCCACCCGTGCCGGGAGGTGCTGGCCTTCGCCTTCGAGACCGCCGCCTCGCGCGGTGCCCCGCTCACCGTGGTGCACGCCTGGCGCCCGCCGGCGGGCTCCGAGTACCTGCACTTCGACGCGGGCGGTGACCTGGACCCGGAGCTGGCGCAGGCCGAACTGCGCGGGCTGGAGGAGGCGGTGGCGCCCTGGCGGGAGCGGTACCCGGACCTGCCCTGCGCCACCGCCCTGCTGCGGGGCCACGCCGCGCTCACCGTGGTGGAGGCGGCGGCCGGGGCCGAGCTGCTGGTGGTCGGCGCCCGGCCGCGGCACCACGCGCTGGGCGCCCACCTGGGCCCGGTGACCCACGCGGTGGTGCACCACGTGGGCTGCCCGGTCGCGGTGGTGCCCTACGACCCGGCGCGGGCGGCGGACTGACCCGCGGGCGGTCGGGTCCCGCCGGGTGTCAGCCCTCGCCCCCGGCCTCGCGGTCGGGCGCGCCCATGTCCCCGGTGGCGGGGATGCCGTCGGCCAACCCGTAGCGCAGCAGCACCGTGCCCCGCGGACTGGCGACGGGCGGTTCGAGCAGCGTGAGGTTGGTGGGGACCGCGCCGCCGTCGAACACCTTCTTCCCGGTGCCGAGGACGATCGGGTGGACCCACAGGTCCAGGCGGTCGAACAGCTTCTCGCGCAGCAGGGTCTGCACCAGGTCGAGGCTGCCGACCACCTTCACGTGCTCGTGCCGGTCGCGGATTTCGCGCACCGCGGCGGCCAGGTCGGGCCCCAACTGCGTCGATCCGGCCCACGGGAGGTCGGGCTTGCCGCGCGAGGCCACGTACTTCGGGATGCTGTTGAAGAGCGCGGCGAAGGGGTTGTCCCCGGCCTTCGGCCAGTAGGCGGCGAAGATGTCGTACGTCCGACGGCCGAGCAGGAGTGCGTCGGTGCCTTCGTAGGCGGCGTCGACCTCGGCCCCGGCGACCTCGTCCATCAGCGGGACCTGCCAGCCACCGAAGCGGAAGCCCGCCGGGTCCTCCTCGGGGCCGCCGGGCGACTGCCCGACGAGGTCGAGGGTGGTGAACAGTGCGATGTGGATGAGGCCCACGGAGTGCTCCCGGTGAGTCGGTTGTCCTGTCGGGAAGGAAGACCGGTCGGGACGCGGGAACTCATCGGTCCGCCGCGACCCGACTGCTCGGCTCGATCATCTCCCGCGGACACCGGTGCGGGTCGGCACGGGTGGGTGTCGCGCTGCTCGGCCCTTAACCCTGCGGTGCGTCTAATCCTGCGGTGCGTCCAGGACGTCCGCGACGGCGCGGCGCGGGCTGGCGGCACCGGACGGGCCGTAGCCGAGCCGGAGCACCAGTTGGACGTGCGCCGGGCCGTCGGCGGGGTCGCGCAGGCGCCAGCGGGTGTCGGGGATCTCGACGGCCTGGTGCAGCACGGAGGCACGCAGGCCGTGGACGGTGGCGAGCAGCCAGACCCGTTCCATCGCCTGACCGGTGCGCAGCCAGTCCGCCCGACCGTCGAACCGGGTGGAGAGGACCGCCAGCTGGGGCAGTGCCTCGAAGCGCTCGGCCGGGGTCGCCCGGCGCGGCGGGTGCCCGGTGAAGCCGCGCATCGGCACCCGGGCGTCCCGGTCGTGGTCGCCCAGCGCCGCGAGCGGGATCCCGTCGCAGGACGGTTCCAGGCGCAGCCAGTGGCTGGTCTCGGCCTCCCGGGTGACGTCGGCGGCGATCCGGGCCTCGGCCTCGGCGGTGAGGGCGAGCACCCGGCGCACCCCGTCCTCCTCCAGCACGGTCAGCGTGACGCCCTCGGCCCGGGCGGCGGTGATCAGGTCGGCGACCAGTGCCTCGGGCACGTCCCGGTTGGCGAACGGGTGCCGGCTGGAATGGCGCGCCGCCACCGCGGTGTACAGGTCGACCCCGAACGGCGTCGGGGTGCGGGCCGGTTCGGCCAGGTCGAGGACGGCGCGCGGCTGTGCGTCGGGCCCGGCCGGGAGCAGCTGGTGGGCGGCCTCCCGACCCAGGTGGGCGGCGGCCACCCGCAGGTTGAACAGGGCCGCGCCGAGCGAGATGTGCAGCGCCCGGCCGTCGGGGTCCGCGGCCGGGACGGCCCGGTCCGGGTCGGCGTGGACCTCCAGGCCGCGCAGGTCGCCGGTCGGGCGGAAGCGCCACGGCTGGCTGTTGTGCAGCGAGGGCGCGAGGCCGCCCGCCCGCGCCAGGAACTGCAGGTCGGCGGTGCTGAGGACGGTTTCGGTGGTCATGATGGCGAACTCCTCGCTCCCGGCCGGGGAGCGCCGGTACTGCGAGCCTCCTCCGCCCGGGCCGGCCGGGCGAGGGTCCAACGGCCCTGACCGACCCGGCCGCGCGGCCCTCTCCGACCCGGCGGCTCCGACGTGCTGCCCGCCGGTGGACGTGGTGACCCCGGCCGCCGGTCGGACGGCGCCGTCCCGGCAGGTGGGCGCCGGTTGACCGGGCCCGGGGCGGCTGCTGCAATGGGCCGGTGCTCCCCGAGACGACGCTCCTGGTCACCCGGGCCCACATCGACTTCGGTCGGGTGTGGTCCGCCGCGTGTCGCTGACCGCGCACGCTCACCCCTGCCACCGCCGCAGGCACCAGGTCCGTCCGTCCAGTCCCGGAGTCCCGCCATGCCCCGTCCCGCTTCCGCGTCCGCCGCGACCGCCCCTGCCCCTGCCCCGCGCGTCGACCCGCGCGGACCGCGCTTCGCCGCCGTCCTGACCACGCTGGTCCTGCTCGCCGTCCTGGCCACCGGCAGCGGCGCGCTGCTCGCGGCGCAGGCCGCCGTGTTCGCCCTCGGGGCCGGGCTCGGGCTGCGCTTCTCACCGTACGGCTGGCTCTTCCGCACGCTCGTCCGGCCGCGGCTCGGGCCGCCGGCGGAGCTGGAGGACGAGCGGCCGCCCAGGTTCGCCCAGGCCGTCGGGCTCGCCTTCGCCGCCGTCGGCGCGGTCGGCTACCTCTCCGGCACCGGCTGGCTCGGCCTCGCCGCCACGGCCGCGGCCCTCGCGGCCGCCTTCCTCAACGCCGCGTTCGGCTACTGCCTCGGCTGCGAGGTCTACCTGCTCGCCGTGCGCGGCCGGGCCCGGGTGGGCCAGGGGGTGACGGCGCGGTGACCGACCCCACCGGCCTGCTGGTCGCCGCCGCCGTCCTGACCGCCGCGACCGTCTTCGGCCTGCTCCGCTCCCGCCGCGACGGCCGCCTGCGCGCGGCCCGCCGGCACACCGCACTGCGCCTGTCCGCAGCCGAGTTGGGCGCCTCGCTCGGCGACCGGGCGACCCTCGTCCAGTTCTCGACCTCGTTCTGCGCGACCTGCCCGGGCACCCGCCGCCTGCTCACCGAGCTGGCCTCGACCACCCCGGGCGTCCGCCACGTGGAGATCGACGCCGAGGCCCGCCTCGACCTGGTCCGCCGCGCCGACGTGCTGCGCACCCCCACGGTCCTGGTCCTCGACCCCACCGGCCACGTCGTCCGCCGCGCCTCCGGCCCGCCCTCGCGCGCCGAGGTCCTGTCCGCCGTGGAGCTGGCGACGGCGTCCTGACCGCCCCGCCGCGACCGGCGGCCCGGCGGGGTGGACGGCCGAGCCCCT
>NZ_JBHYKG010000293.1:0-4515 GCF_042741245.1 Kitasatospora sp. NPDC058965 | reverse complement strand
GCCGGTGCGCCGTCCCCACCAGGGGCTCGTGGTGTAGCGGGGGGTGCCGGTCAGTACTGGGTGGTGAGGGTGACGCCGCTGAAGTCCGTCTGCGCGTACAGGCTGATGTAGCGGTAGCCCGCCTGCGTGTTGGTGACGGTCAGGTGCTGGGTGGTGCCGTTGTTCACCGAGCCCTGGGTGTAGGCGCTCGGGACGGCCCAGGTGTCGGGGTTGTAGAGCAGGTACGCGGTGCCGGTGCCGCCGCTGGTGCTGACGGTGAGGGTGGTGGTGCCCGCGGGCAGCCACAGGTAGAAGTAGTCGAGGTTGCCCTGGGTCTGCGGCGGCAGGCTGCGGTAGCAGTTCTGGCCCATCGCCCGGGTGTCGGCCGCGGTGCACGGCGGGTTGCTGTTGGCCAGCGAGTCGAGCCAGCTCGCGAAGTCGGCGTCGTAGGCGGTGCCGATCGCGTGGTAGACGGCGTAGCCGCCCGCGTAGTCGCCGGTGCGGAAGTGGGACAGCATGGCGGTGACGACGTCCGGGTGGCGCTCCATCATGTAGCGGACGGCCAGGTAGCCCCAGGCGTAGGTGCGGGTCTGGTCGCTGTTGTCGTAGGTGTTCTCGAACAGCGTGCTCAGCGCGTAGCTGTGCTTGGGCGCCTCGCCCAGCGCCCAGGTGTCGGTGACCCCGCGGTAGGTGTAGGAGGCGTACTCGGCGACGCCCTCGATCCACCAGACGTCGGGGACGGAGATCTGCTGCGAGAAGTTGCCCTTCATGTCGTAGCGGCCGTCCAGCACGTGCATGTACTCGTGGTTGAGGTTCCACACCCGCGCGGTGAAGCCGTTGTCCTGCGGCCACTGGTACATCAGCGAGATGGGCTGGTTGGTCGGGCTGGTCGGGTCGCCGATCAGGGTGATGCCGCCGTTGTTGGTGCTCACGCCGTAGATCCCGCCGGCGTAGGTCTGGTAGTCCTGCGGGCTGGCGAAGACGACCATCTGGATGGACGACTCGTACTGCCCGGGGATCGGGCCGCTGTCCTTGACCAGGCGGTGGGCGTAGTCGTCCTCGTTCTGCAGGCTGGCGCACACCGCGGCCAGGTCCGCGTCGGTCAGTGCCTGCGCGCGGATGGTGTGGGTCGCGTCGCAGGTGTGGCTGATCGGCAGCGCGGCCGCGGTCAGCTGCTGCGGCAGGTCGCAGACCCCGTAGTAGGAGCAGTTGGCCTGGTCGTAGTAGGCGGCCATGCCGGCCACGCCGACCCAGAGCGGGGCGGTCGGTCCGCTGATCGCGGAGACCCCGAGCAGGCCCTTGATCAGCGGTCGGACGGTGGCCTGCAGCGCCGGGTGCTCGATGAAGCGGGACAGCTCCAGCCCCGCGTTGGAGTCGAGGAACGACTGCCCGGTGCCGAGCAGGCCGGTGTGGCCCAGGGCGAAGGAGTCGAGTGCGGTGAGGATGCTCGGGTCGGCCGTGACCGCGGCGACGTAGTCCGGGTTCTGGTGCCCGCGGAACAGCGGCGTGAACACGCTGTTGACGAAGTTGACCATGTACCAGGAGGAGTTGTACGCGCTGGTGTAGCCGTTCAGCACGCGCGCGTAGGTACCCAGGTAGCGGGCCTGGAGGTTGGCGCTGTCGCTGAGGATCATCAGCTCGCCCGCGACCTGGCCGTTGCCGTCGCTGACGTCGGTGAAGTGCGGGCTCGCGGTGAAGGTGTCGAGGGCGGCGGCCACCGCGTTGGTCAGGGTGGCGTCGTAGGAGCCGACGTCGCCCGGGTGGTACCACTGCACGTAGTACCCGGCCTGCAGGAAGTAGGCGAGCTCGAAGGCGCCGGTCGAGTCGTCGCCGGAGTAGGCCTGGGCCACGTCGTGCAGGCCGTTGGCCACGGTCAGCATCTGGCTCTCGCTGAACACCGAGGCCGCGGTGGGGCCGGTGAGCGGGAAGATCGTGTTGATGCAGTCGCTGTCGGTGGACTCGACGTAGGAGACCAGGGCGGCGCCGGTCCGGCCGGAGAAGTCCGCCGGGGTGCACGAGGTGGCGGTGCCGGGCGTGGCGGCCGCGGTGCTGCCGGCGGCGCCCCGGGTAGCCGCGGCGTGCGGGTGCGGCTTGGTCGTCGGCGCGGTCAGCGGGACGCGCGGCGGCAGTTGGGCGGCGGGCAGGCGCTGGTCCTGCACCGCGGCGGGGCTCGAGATCCCCGGCGTGCTGGTGCCGCTGGGCGGCAGCAGCCGCGAGGCGGCCGACCTGGTGGCGGGCTGGTGCGCTCCGGACTTCGCCGTGGGGGTGACGGGTCCGGTGGCGGGGGCGGCGGCGAGGCTGGGCGTGGCGAGCAGGCCGACGACGGCGGTGCTCGCGGTGAGGACGCCGGCCAGTCTTCTGGGCAGGCGGGAGCGCGGACGCATGGTCAACTCCAGTGGGGGCGTGGGGGTGTGGCCCGGCTTAGCGATGGCCGAGTCGCCCACGCACCGTCTCACGGAGATCATCTGCAGTTCAATGACGTGTGACATGCTACATGGCATTGGGGTCATGCCCCTGGTGCATGGCTCGGTGGGGTGGGATCCCTCGGGCCCCGGCGCGGAAGTCGATCCCTCAGCACCCGACGGGGTGGATCCCTCAACCCCCGGCGACCCCGGCCCGCGGCTGCGGCGCCCGGGCGGTCAGCTCCTCGTAGGCGGCGCTCGCCGCGTCGAACAGCGCCTGCGCAACGTCCTCGGCCACACTGTCCCGCCGCCAGGCCAGGACGTAGCGGCAGCTCAGCGGGGTACCCGCCAGCGGTTTGATCACGACGCCCGGCACCGGTCTTCGCGAACCCTGGACGGCGGCGACGCCGAGACCGTCGGCGATCATGGCCAGGACGTGCTGCGCCTCCCCCAGGAACTCGTGCACCGGGGCGGCACGGAACCCGGCCTCCCGGCAGGCGGCGTGGAAGACGCCGGGCCAGCCCGCCCCGTCGTCCGGCGTCAGGAACCACGCCTCCCCGGCCAGGTCGGCCAGGTCGATCTCGGCGCGGTGCCGCAGCCGGTGCCGGGCGGACAGTGCCACGAAGGTGGGCTCGGTGACGATGGCGCGCACCGCGACCCGCCCGGAGTGGCGCAGCTCCCGGCCCGGGTAGTCCGCCGCGATCCCGGCCTCCAACTCCCCCTGCTCCAGGAGCTCGACGATCTGCGCGGAGGAGTAGACGCTGCTCAGGCGCAGGTCGAGCGGGGGCCGGCCGGCGCGCAGCCGGGTCACCATGCCGGGGAGCACCGGCGTGTTGGTGGCCGCCAGCCGCAGCGGCGGTCGGGTGCCGGGGCCGCTCGCGGCGGGCCGGCGAGCCATCGCGTCGGCCCGGGCCAGGACGTCCCGGGCCTGCGCCAGCACCTCGCACCCGTACGCCGTGGGCTCGACGCCGGCGGAACTGCGCTGGAACAGCGGCCCGCCGAAGTGCTCCTCGACCCGGCGCAGCTGACGGCTGATCGCGGGCTGCGAGTAGCCGAGGGTGGCCGCGGCCCGGCTGACGCTCCCCGCGTCGGCGATCGCGCACAGGGTCCGCAGGTGGTGAAGCTCCAGGTCCATCGGCGCATCCTCGTCTCGTCCTGCGGCACGCGCCTCCTGCCGGCGTGGTCGAATGATAGCCACACGGGGCGAATCGTTCCCCTACGAGCTACGGGCCCCCACCGCCCGCCACCTGCGCCCGGTCAGCCGGTGGCCGGAACGACGGCGGGTGCGGCCGGGGCCCCGACCGCACCCGCGGGCCGGCGGAAGCCCCTGGCGACGAGCCAGCCCGCCAGGGTCAGCTCCCAGGCGAACACCGGCACCGCGGTCAGGGCCCCGATCCCCGAGACCTGCGCGTAGCGGCCGAACAGCTCGGCGATCGCGGAGGCGAAGATCAGCGGGCCGGCAACGAGGCGTTGAGCATGCGCAGCCTGGCGGGCGAACTGGACGTGGTGCCGATGGCGTCTGGGGCTTCACCCAGGAGCTGTTCCCCGCCTCGCCGACGCCCGCGCCGCCCGACCGGCCGGCGGCGATGGCCGCCCGCTACCCCCACATCGTCGAGATCGTGCTGTCCCGCCCGCACGACGGCGGTTCGGTCGTCGGCCGGGGCTGTGACGACCAGTTCGAGTTCGAGTTCGCCCTGGACCTGCTGCTGGACGGCTTCGAGCGGCTCCACCGACAGGGGTGGACCTCCGCCCCGGGCGCCTGACCCGCCGGCGGGCGCCGTCCCGGTCCGGGATCCGACCCAACGACCGCGGCACAACTCGGTTCGCCGGGCCGGTCAGTGGGCAGTGATCAGGTGCCGGGCTGAGGCCACGGCCGGCGCGTCAGGGCACGCGCCGCGGCGACGGACGAAGGAACGACATGGCTCAGGGCACGGTGAAGTGGTTCAACGGCGAGAAGGGCTTCGGGTTCATCTCACCTGACGAGGGCGGCGCGGACGTGTTCGTCCACTTCTCCGCGATCGTGGGCAGCGGGTACCGCAACCTGGAGGAGAACCAGCGGGTGGAGTTCGAGGTCACCCAGGGCCAGCGCGGCCCGCAGGCGGCGGACGTCCGGGCCGTCTGACCGGACCGTGGC
>NZ_JBHYKG010000292.1:0-10712 GCF_042741245.1 Kitasatospora sp. NPDC058965 | reverse complement strand
GCGGGGTGGGGGTGGCGTGGGTCAGGCGATGTTGCCGGCGGAGCGGCGACGGCGCAGGGCGAACGCGCCCGCACCGATGCCGCCCACGAGCAGGGCCGCACCGCTCGCCAGGCCGCCGCCGGAGACGGACAGGCCGCCGCCGCCCGTGTGCACGCCGCCGTGCGGCATCCAGCCGCCCGCCTTGCCGGCCTCGGGGTGCTTCTCGTCCTTGGCCTTGTCGTCGGCCTTCTTGTCGTCGGCCTTACCGGCGTCGGGCTTGCTGGAGTCGGCCTTGGCGTCGGGCTTGCTGTCGCTCATCGGCTTGTCCTGCATCTTCTGTCCCTGCCAGGCCCCGGGCTCCTCGGAGGTGACCGGGTGGTTCTGGGTCGTCTGCTGGTCGGCGGCCGACCCGGCGCCGGGGTCGGCGCTGGCCAGCGGAGCGGTGAAGGCCAGGATCGCGGCGGTCGCGGCACCGACGGCGAGGGAACGTGAAACACGCATCAGAGGGGGTCCTTTCGCAGTGCCGCGGGCGGGCGCCGACGCTTCGTCGGGCCAGGGACTCGCCCGGAGCACCTCCCTCACCGTGGGTCAGTTCACGGTCACCGGCCACCGCGGCGCTGTCCTTCGGGTGACCCGGCGGGCCATTCGTCATCCATGAGAGTGGCCTTAGAGCGCCGTCAGGCCGTACGCCCGCTCGCCCCGCTCCCGCCCCGCGCCGGAACGCGGCCGAGCTGGACCGCCGCGAGGCCGGCACGCCGTCCGGGCCCGGCTCCTCGCGCGCAGCGCGTCGGCGCGGGCGGGTGCCGCCAGTGGCCCCGCACCCCTTCGCCGTCGCCCGGGCCGGCAGCGGCCCCGGGCTCAGACCACGGACGCCCGCCCGGGATCAGCAGGGTCGATCCCCACCTCCTCGAACCGGCTCTCCAACGCCTCCAAACCGGCCTCGTGCCGGAAGTCCTTCTCCGCCTCGGTGATCGGCAACAGCCACAGGAGCCGGGCATGAGCACCGTCGGCCCACCTGAGGATCTCGAACTCGGGACCGAAGGGATAAGGCAGGCTCACCAGATAGTGATCGCAGGAGGACTCATCGAGCCAGGGCCTGCCGATCGGCACCGTATGCCCGACGTCGAGTCGTTGGCGGGCCGGCCCGCAGTGGTAGTAGGCGTTCATCGTGACGCTCTCCAGGTTGAGCCACTCGTCGCGCGGTGCCGCGAGGAAGAATTCGACACCGTGGCCGTCCTGCTGCGTCGATTCCCAGCACCCGGACGTCACGTACAGCCACCAGTCGCCCGGGTGGGCCGGGTGGACCCGGAACACCCGAAAATCCGGCGCGCGATCCTCGATCGGCCCGTCCACCCCCGGGACCTCGTCGATGACACGGCCCGGGAGCGTCGTGCGGAGATGCGCGAGCAGAGCAGAACGCGCGGTGGTGTTCGACATCCGGACATCATGCCGGAGACCGCCTGCAGGTTGCTGAGTGCCTGCCCTTGAAGGACGGGCAGTGCCTCGGCGTGGTTGGACGATCGAAGCGTGAGGCCAGGAGCGGGTGGACGGGATGACGGGTGGCGGTCCTGTCAGCAATGTCGTGAGGAGCTGGCCCCAGGTGCTTATGCCTCGAAACTCGGCTCAAGTCGCAGGTATCGGTCCCAGATGAGGGCCTTGCGATATGGACCGTCCCCACCGCTGTCGAACTGCGGCTCATCGAAGCGGACCCAGTACGCCAGCTCCCCGGGACGCGCCCGAGCATGCTGCACAGGCGCCGGAGCAGCGAGATCATCGATCGTGCCGAGGAACTCACGCTGCCACGGCCCGTCCCATGAGGCATCATGCAGCACTCGCACCCGACTCCCTGACGCCAGCCCGCTCGCTGGCCACTCATGGTCGAACGGACGGCGGAGGATGGGGTCGAGAGCTTTGCGGTCCAGTGTGCTTGCCGGGTCAGGGGCGGAGTCGGACGTCATGCCCTCATCCTTGCGCCAGACCGGTCAGGGCCCCACAGGTTAAAGAACATGCTGAGCTGTCCGGGCCTGCCGCGTGCTCGGTGGTCACTGATCGGCGGCAGCGGCCCTGGAGACGGCCGGGCCGAGGTCGGCGGGAAGGTGGGCTATCGCCAGGGTGACGGCGTGCGCCGCCGTGGTGGCTTCGCCGATGAGTCCGGAAACCGAGGACGCGATCCTTGCCTCCGTGAGTGGCCCCTGCTCGTCGGGCACCGTGACGAGATCGACACCGAGGCCGGTCGCGGTCCGCTCTAGCAGGTCGGACAGGCTTCGCGCCGCCATCACGTCGGGATACAGGTCGGAGTCCACCTCAGCAGTCGGCAGCCGCGGGGCCGGAAAGGGAGGGAGAGCGCCGCCCGGCAGCCCCGGTGCCGCCTGCGAGGCAATCTCGCTGGCCCGACGCACGGGAGAGCGGGATGATCTCCACCGTGGGAGTGCCCCGGGAAGCGGCGATCGGACTGGTCGAGGCCTGGCTCGCGCGCGAGCGTGTCCTGGCGGTCGGCGCTTGCCGGTGGAGCCAGAAGGTCGTCGTGTCCGGGGTCGAGGAGCATCCGCCGGGATGGCTGGTCTTCTGCCAGTCGGCCGCGTATCTCCGGACCCGCAACCCGGAGCACCTGCTCGCGGGCGTCGGGCCGCTGCTGGTCGATGCGTCGGACGGCAGTCTGCACCTGATCCCGCGGGCGACCTACGAGACCGGCGAATGGCAGGACCTCTACCGGTACGACGTGAAGGGCGAGGTCCGACCGGACCCGGTCGTCACCCTGGTCGGCTCGGTCCTGGAAACCCGGGGACCGGTGGCCGCGTTGCGGGAGCTGCGCCGCAACGCGCCGGGGATGAGCATCGGTCAGGCCCGCGCATACGTCGCCGCCCTGGCGTCGCGCCAGACTCCGGGCGTGGAACTGACGGCCCTCACCCGCCCGCCGGAAGCCTCCCCGACGCTGCCCCTCACCACCCTGACCCTCGCGCCCGTGGCCGCCCCGCAGTTCGGCGCACGCTCGACCGCGGCCCGGAGCCTCGGGTACTACCGCGAGCTGATGCCGGGGGAGGCGCAGGCCCCGACCATGCTGACCTTCCTCCGCGCCAACCCCACCGAGGACGACCCGGCTCTCTGCTCCTACCTGCGGGCCGGCACACCCCTGGTGGCCACGACGACCCTGACCAGCTGCTGCCTCACGCCGACCAACCGACCCCTGGGCAGCTGGGCGTTGCTGACCGACGGCACGTGGCTCTGGCCCGGCGGGCTCGCCCACTACGTCGAGCAGCACCACCTGAGACTCCCGCCCGACTTCGTCCGGCACGCGCACCGCCATGGGTGGACCCCGCCGTACGTCGGTGCGCAACGCCTGGCTGACCTGGAACGGGAATTCTGCGGAGCCGAGGAGCCGGCCGCCCCGGGGCGCGGCGTTTCGGGCAGTTGAGAATCACCACCCTGCAGGGATTCATCCGGGGCGTGGCGGTTCGCCCCGCCCGAGCGCTGCCCGACCGGGCTCCGGTCCTTCGCCGCCACCGGCCGTGCGGCTCAGCTCTGGGCCGTGGGCCGGACGACGATCTCGTTCACGTCGACGTCGGCGGGCTGCTCGATGGCGAACGCGACGGCCCGTGCGATCGCGTCGGGCGGGATCGCGATCCGGTCCCGCACGGACGTGATCTCCGCCCTGACCCGGGTGTTGGTCGAGGCCTCGGCGAAGTCGGTCGCCGTCATCCCGGGCGAGACGGTGGTCACCCGCACCGAGGCGCCCGCCTCCTGGCGCAGTCCTTCGCAGATGGCCCGGACCGCGACCTTGGTCCCGGCGTAGACCGCCATGGCCGGGACCACCCGGAAGGCGGCCGTGGACGCGGTGGTGACGAAGTGTCCGGAGCCCTGCGCCCGGAAGACGGGCAGCGCGGCGGCGATTCCGTGCAGCACGCCCTTCACGTTGACGTCGACCATCCGGGCCCACTCGTCGACGCGCAGATCGTCGAGCGGCGAGATCGTGCCCACCCCGGCGTTGCCGACGAGCACGTCCAGTCGACCGAAGCGCTCACCGGCCAGCGCGACCAGAGCGTGCAGGTCCTCCGGCCGGGTCACGTCGGTGCGGAGCGGGACGGCCGTGCCGCCCGCACGCTCGATCCGGGTCACCAACTGTGCCAGGCGCTCGGTCCGGCGCGCGCCCAGGACCAGCCGTGCGCCGCGCTCGGCGAGCAGCAGCGCCGTTGCTTCGCCGATGCCGCTGCTGGCTCCTGTGATCGCCACCACGGTGTCGTCGATACCGGCCATGACGTCATCTCCTCAATCCTCGAACATCGATCCGCAAGGCGTGGTCCTCGGCGCCGGGGCCCGGGCCGGCCGTGGCAGCGTCCGGGTTCCCGCCGGGCTCCCGTCGGGTTCCCGCCGGGGATCCGCCGCGCAGCTGCGGGCCAGCTGCCAGCCAGTGCGGCGAGTGCCGCGGCCCGTGCGCATGCACCAGTCTTCATCGGCCTTAACCTGGTATCCAGAGCCGCTTTATTCTGGAACCAGAGGTGCCACCGTCATGCCGACGCCGTCGGACCAGCGCCGTCAGCTCGGCGACTTCCTGCGCAGCCGCCGGGAGCGCCTGACGCCCGACGAGGTCGGGCTGCCCCGGACGGGCCGCCGGCGGACCCCGGGGCTTCGCCGAGAGGAGTTGGCGCTGCTGGCCGGGATCAGCGCCACCTGGTACACGTACTTGGAGCAGGGACGGCAGATTCGGGCCTCCGAGCAGGTGCTGGCCGCGCTCGCGACGGCGCTGCGGCTCGACCGGTACGAGCGCGAGCACCTCCTCCAACTCGCCGGCCACGCCCGAGCAGCGCAGACTGCGGGCCGCGAACTCCTCACGGCCGAGGCGGCGGCCGTTCCGCTGCTGCTTCAGCCGAACCCGGCCTACATCATCGACGGCGCCTACGACGTGCTCAGCCACAACCGGGCGACCGCCGAGCTGTTCCCGAACCTGGTCACCGGAGCGGACCGGCCGGCCAACTTCGTCCGCTGGGTCTTCCTCGAACCGGCGGCCCGGGAGGTCCTGGTGGACTGGGACGACGAGGCGCGCGGACTGCTCGCCCGGTTCAGGGCGCAGGCCGAACGCCACCCCGGCGAACCACGGTTCGCCGCCCTGGTCGACGAGCTGACCGAGGGGAGCCCCCAGGCGCGAGCCTGGTGGCCGCAGTACGACGTCCAGGCGCGGCACAGCGGCCGCAAACGACTCCGGCACCCGCAGCGGGGAGCGGCCGACTACACGTACACCGCGTTCCACCTGGCCGACCAGCCGGATCTGACGCTGGTGGTCTACTGCGACAGCACCGGCGGCGCGGCTGCCGCGTCCTGAACCCGGGCCCGGTGGCGGGCCGGTGGGCCCGGCCGGGGGTCAGGAGGTGCCGTGCGACCACCAGTGCCGCTTCGGCTCGGGGGCCGCCTGCGGTGGCGGGGGAGTCACGGGCGTGCTGTCGGCGGGCGGGTGCAGGCCCGCGCGGTCGTACTCGGTGGCGGCGATCGCGTCGACGAGCTCGTCCTCGCTCATCCGCTCCGACCCGGGCACGTGCGGAACCAGCCCGATCAGCACCCCGTCCTGCAGGACCTCCGCCTCCAGGCCGAGTGCCTCGCTGCTGTCCCAGACCGCCTCGCAGTCGGGGAGCACCACGCGCACCGCGAACTCGTACACCCCCAGCTCGGCCACGTGCGCCATCACCTCTCGGTCCCGCAGCGCAGCCACGAGTCGCCCGGCACGTTCCTCGTCCATCGCGGCACCGCCCTCGTCTCCGCAGCTCGGCCCCCATCTGCACCCACCGTAGGCCGTCCGGCCCGCCCCGGCACGAGCGCGGACGCCGCACGGCGGGGGCCGGTGCACCCCGCGGGCTGCCCCGGCCGGCCTCAGCTCGCTCGCCCGAGCCCCCAGCACGGCGGCCACCACGACGGCGACGGCCTTCTCCGGCGGCTGCGCGGTCATCGCCCGGACCACCGATGCTCCGGCGGATCGGTCCTGGCGATCATCAGCGGAAGCCTCTCGGGCCGGGCGATCACGCAGCAGTCACCGCGCCGAGGTAAGGGGTGAAGTGCTCGGCGACCTCTGCCGCCACCGCCGCCGCGTCGAGCGTGCCGTCGACTTCGACGACGCGGATGCCGAGGCGGCGGGCGCTCCGTGCCGCGTCCTCGGCGACCAGGCGGTCACGGGCGACACGGTTGGCCTGGGAGCGGGCCGGGTTGCTGACAGGGGCGTGGAGGGTTCCCGCGCGCGGGAGGGTCCGGAGTTGGTGCTGACGGAAGTCCTCGGTGGGGACGAGGACGACCATGCGCCGAGGTGAGTCGAGCAGTGGTGCGACCAGCTCCGGTCGCAGCCCCCAGCCCTCGGCGATCGCCGGCCGGCCGGTGAACAGTGCGCGCAGGTCGTCCAATGCCCACTCGAAGCGGACCGGGAAGCCGGCCAGCGTCTCGGCGGCCATCTCCTCCGGGCTCCGGTCCGACCAGACCTGGTCGGGGGTGGGGTCTCCCACGGGCTCGCCGAGGGTGACCCGACGCGCGATCCGGCGATCCTGGTGGCCGCGGGAGTCGTGGTAGTCGTAGTGGTACACCGTCAATCCGTGCTTGCTGGCGATGAGTTCGGCAACGGTGCTCTTGCCGGACCACTGTGCGCCGCCGATCCACAGCGTGCGCCGCAGGCTGCCGTGCGGATCCCAGACGCCTGACATGGGTGCCCTCCCGTCGGTACGCGGTGCAGACCTCCGCCCGGGAACGAGTGTCCTGGTGCGACAGCAAAAATTGCAGTCTTGTCTTCGCCGGGTGGTGGGCACAGAGTGGAGAGGGAGGGGTGGATCGCGCCCCTCGTGCTCCTGGCCGTGGCCGCTGCTTCCCAGAGCCGTTGGTGAGGGGCGATCGCCGGGGTGCTGCCTAGTCCAGGCGGCGCAGCCAGTCCGCCGCGACATGGCCCAGAACCAGGTAAACGGCGGCGGGGATGCCGTAGTTGAGCAGCGTGCGCAGCCATCCCCGGGACGGCGTGAACAGGTCGTGGGCCCAGGTGGACAGCCAGTCGGCCGTCCCGTGCACCCAACGTGCCAGGTCGTTGGACGGGTTGGCGTTCAGCAAGTACAGGACGATCCACATGCCCAGGATGCCTGCGACGACATCGGCGACGACCGTGACCGCGCGGGCCACGCCTGCTCCTCGGTATCTGCCAGTCATAGGTGGCGTGTAGCCGCTCTCCGCGCAGGCAAACAGGCGACTCGTGCTGGGGGTCGGCACGATGTCGACAGGCGTTGCGCGCGCGTGTGTGTGTTCAGCGGCGCGACGTACGGCGTCCGGTCAGCGGGAGCACGGTGAGCGGCGGTCGGGGGACGTCGGGTGCGGTGGCGAAGCGTGTGATCGCGGTGCCGGTGCAGGTGAACTGCGCACGGTGGTCGGCGGGTTCGGTGCGCTGCCCGGGTGCCCGGGTCTCCAGGGGGCAGCGGACCGTGTCGAGTTCGAGCGCGGCGGTGCCGAGCACCACGGTGTCGGCGCCGGTGCGTGCGCCGAGTCCGGCGAGGTGGTCGCGGGCGTCGGCGCGGACGGCATTGACCAGGGCGCTCCAGCCCACGGACTCGGCGTTGGACCAGGTGCCCTGCTGCTGGAGCGCCTGCCGGTCCTCGTGGCGAACTCCGATCGATCGGCCGACCAGGAGCTCGACCGGGACCCAGCCGGCGCCGATCAGCTTGGCGAAGTCCGGGCCGTCCAGGTGGGTGCTGAAGGGGCGTGCGGCCCGTACCGGTCCGCGCGCCCGCACCGCGGTGCCGGTCAGGGTGAGCTCGGAGCCGTAGTACGCGGTGCCGGCCGCCGCGGTCAGCCGCACGCCCAGCACGCCGTCGCCGCCGAGTGCCGTGCAGGCCCGGCCCAGCCGTTCCAGGGCGCGGAGCCGGGCTCCGTCCAGCACGTCCACCAGGACCGAGCTCGGTGCCCCGGCGCCGGACAGCTGGACCGGGGCGGTGTCGGAGCGGGCGCGGCTGTGCCCGGCCGTGGCCGGGAAGCCGCAGGAGTACGGGTGCCAGGCGAACCGGTCGCCCGCCACCTCGACGTGGAACGCCCCCGCCCCCGACGCGAGCCCCACCGGCTCGAAGCCGACCGCCCGCACCGCCGCCACTGCTGCCGGTGAGAGGCTCGCCGCCCATGCCCCGCGCCCGCCCGGTGTCTGCGTCATCGTTCCCCCCACCGCGGAGCGGCCCGCCCAGTCGCCACTGTCGCAGGCGCCGCCGCGCCCCGACAAGACGGCTGACGCAGCACGGGGCATGACGGTGCGTCAGATCCGAGCCCCGGTCCGGGGGCGGGGAGTCCGGTGCGGGGGTGGTGTCGGCCCGGCCGCGTCGGCCGCGTCGGCCGAGCCGGATTCGCGGGTTCAGTTCGCGGCCCGGCGGCGGGCGCGATGGGCAGCGACCGTGGTCCGACTGGCGCAGGCGTTGGAGCAGAACCGGCGGGTGCGGTTGCGGGAGTCGTCCACGTAGAGGCGTTCGCAGTCGGCGGCGTGGCAGCGGCCGATGGTGACGGCGGGGTCGCCGCAGGTGACGTGGGCGAGTGCGGCGGCGCAGCTGCGCCCGAGCCAGCTGACGGGGTCCTCGCCGTTGGGGGCGAAGTGCAGGTGGGGTGCGCCTTCACCGTCGTGGTCGTCGACCCGGATCAGGGGTGGGTACTGCTCCAGCAGCGCATTGACCGGGCCGAGCGGTCCGCCGTGCGAGGCGGCCCGTACGGCGTCGGTCAACAGTGCGACGAAAGCGCCGAGTTGTTCGGGCTCGGGTTCGGCGATCCGGTGCTGGTCGAACATCGCCCGGCGCAGCTCGCTCGGTTCGTCGCCGTTGACGATCTCGACGGCGAGTCGGGTCAGATTCCCGATGTAGTCGACGTAACGCACTTGACCACCTACATATCGATCCTGAAGAGTAGGCATCATGACGACTGATGCCACCTACATGATGGATGCCGAGGCCGCCTCGGCGCGAATGCTGCAGCGTGCGGGCCGGTGGGACGAGGCACTGGCCGGGCTGGCACCGGGTGAGGCGGTGGCGTTGCGGGCCGAGATCCTGGTGGACCGCTACTGGTGGTCGCTGGAGGGCGGCGCGGCAGCGGCGGAGGCGGTCCACCTGCTCGGGGCCTCCGACCCGGTGCTCGCCGGCTACCTCTCGGCGCAGGTCCGGTACACCCGGCTGCTGTTCGACCTGGCCCCGCTCGCCGAGGACCTGGAGCGGGCCCGCGAGGAGTTCACCGCCGCCACGGCCGACCCCCGGCTGACCGGCTGGGCCGTGTTCTGGCTCGGTGTGCTCGCCGACAACGTCGACGAGGATCCCGAGGTCGCCGAGCCCGCCTACCGCGACGCGCTCGGGCACGCCCAGCAACACGGCGACGCCCTGTTGGAGTCCTACGCCCTGCGCCACCTCGGCGACCACCTCCTCGACCGGGACCGTGAGCAGGGCATCACCCTGCTGCGCCGCTCCTACGACCTTCGGGCGTCCCTCGGTGCCCGCCCCCAGACGGCGGCAGCGGCCCTGACCCTGGCCGGCGAACTGCCGCCCGGCACCGAGGCCGACCACCTGCGCGCGACAGCCGCCGGGACGGCCGCCGACCTGGGATTGACCTGGCTGCTGCGCGCTTTGTGACGGTACGACGCGGGTACCACGGTGGCCGTGCTCACCGGCGACCCGCGCGGCGCTACCCGAGTCCGGGCCGGCCCGGCGGTCCACCGGTGGTCCACCGGTGGCGGCCCGGTGGTCCACCGGTAGGGAGGCGTGGCCGTCGCACTGTCGCAGCGTCACCACCGGCGGGCGGACCGGTCACGGAGGGGGCTCGGCGGACGACGGCGTTGGTGCGGCTGCCGTCGGCCGCGGCCGACGGGTCGTCTCACGCGGTGGCGGTGGCGGTGGCAGGCCCGGGTGCGGGGGAGTGCCACCAGCGCCGCGAGGCCAGCGCGGCCAGGACCGCGCCCGTGGTGTTGACCAGCACGTCGTCGATCGACGAGACCCGGTCCAGTTGGAGCACGTACTGCAGGATTTCGATCGTCGTCGAGCAGGCTGCCGCGAGCGCCGCGACCCGCCCCAGTGAGGCCAGTGTCGCGAACCGCACGGGGCCGAAGAATCCCAGCGCGGCGAGGACCAGGAGGTTCCCACCGACCTGGACGATCGCGGAGCCCGAGCCGGCCCCGACCGTCGCCACCAGGTCGCGCAGCGGCACCAGGCTGATCTGGGTCGGGGCGTGCGGGCCGGCGTGCGGCCCGGGCAGCATGGTCATCCACACCCACGGCAGCGTGCCGTACACGATCCCGACCTCCGCGAGCGCGGCACGGCGCGCCCGCGTCGGTGCGGTGCCGGCGGCCGTGTGACGGCGGGTCAGCAGCGCCACGGTCAGCGCGGCCAGGGGCAGCGCGAGGACGGTGAGGAAGACGATCCCGTTGATCGTGCCGAGGTAGGCGTGCGGCCGGGTGCCGTGGCGGCCGAGCGGTCGCTGGGCGACGAAGCCGACGAGGGCGGCGGCGAGCAGTGCCAGGGCTCGCAGCGCGGTCCGGCGCGCCCGGCGTGCCTGGCGCAGCGGCGTCGTCGTCGGCGGTGGTGCGGTGTGGTCCATGGGCGGTATTCAAACGCCTGCGGTGGTGCAGGTGGCGATCAGGGGTCGGGTGTGCGGGCGCGGTGCTGGCGGGGGCGTGGGCGGAGCGCCGTCGGTGCAGTGCGACCGACGCGCGCTGCCCGCGGTGATCGCGGCACCGGGGATCGGGTGCCGTATCGGCAGCCAAGGGCCCTGGG
>NZ_JBHYKG010000291.1:0-10841 GCF_042741245.1 Kitasatospora sp. NPDC058965 | reverse complement strand
GACCTGGACGGGCGCCGCTGGTGGGAGCTGACCGACCCGTACGGCGGCCTGGCGATCCGACCTGCCGGAGCTGCCGCGGCGCCGACCGGCCCGGGCGGCCGGGGCAACGCCCGCCGCGGTCCCGGCAGCCGAGCCGCCGGTTCCCGCCGCCCCCGCAGCGGAGCCGGTGCTGTCGGCGCCGGAGGCGGCCGCGCACCCCCTGGACGGCCTGCACGCGGCGGACGCCCCGCACCCCTTGGACACCCCGACGCGCGAGCTGACGCTCCCGCACCTGGCGGTGCCCGAGCGGCCGGCCGGCCCGGCGGCCCCCGAGCTGCCGCGCCGGGTGCCCAGCGCCAACGGCCTGCCCGGCACGGGCGAGGCCCCGACCTCCGGTCTGCGCCGGGTCACCGGCGCTGCCGCCCCGGCTCCCGAAGCCGACCCGCAGGCCGCCGGTGAACCCCGGCAGCCCGCAGATCCGTATCTTCCGACCGAACCGCACCTTCCCACCGAGTCGGCACAGGCGCGCAGCTCCGCCGAGGAGCTGCGCCGTCGACTCGGCGGATTCCAGCGCGGGCTGCGCAAGGCGGCCGGCGAGAGCGCGGCGGCCACCGAGGTGGCGCAGCCGGCCGATTTCGTTCAGGAGCAGGACCGATGACCGACGCCATGCCGACCGTGCACGCCGCCCCCGCCGGCCCGGCCGCCCCCCAAGCCGCCGTCAGCCAGGCCGCGACGAACGTCCGCTGGCTGCTCGCCGACCTGCTCGGCTCGGTCCCCGGGGTGAGCGAGGCGGTGGTGGTCTCCTCGGACGGCCTGCTGCTCGCCGACTCCGCGCAGGGCCGCAAGGCCGACCAGCTCTCCGCCATCATCTCGGCGCTGACCAGCCTGACCGGCGGTCTGGCGCAGCTGGTGGAGTTCGGCGCGGTGCAGCAGACCATGGTCACCATGGACCAGGGCCACCTGGTGGTGATGGCCATAAGCGACGGCTCCTGCCTGGGCGTCTACGCCTCGCTCGACAGCGACCTCGGCGTGCTGGCCTACCAGATGGCCCTGCTGGTGGAACGCGCGGGCCACGCGCTGACCCCGCAGGTGCGCAGCGAACTGCACCGGGCGATGGCCGTCCGATGACCGAGCAGCAGGAGGTAGCGAGCATGGCCGGTACCGCCGGAAGCAGCAGCACGGCCGCCGGTGCGGCGGGCGGTCCCGGCCACGGCCTGCGGACCGACACCGCCCGCTCCGGACAGGGGCGTTCGTCGCGGGTGCGCCCGTACGCGCTGACCCGGGGCCGGACCAGGTTCGGCCGGGTGCTGCTGGTGGAGACCCTCGTCTCGGCGCTGAACCGGCCCGCCGACCCGGACGACCGCAGCCTGCCCGAACTCACCATGATCTGTGATGTGACGCGCGGCCAGATGCGCTCCGTCGCCGAGATCTCGGCGCTGCTGCGGATCCCGCTCGGCGTGGTCAAGGTGCTGGTCAGCGACCTGGCCGACCAGGGCCGGGTGCGGGTGCACGGGGTGGACTCGGCCGACCTGCCGGACGGCGAGGTCCCGGGGACCAAGCGGGTGCTGTTGGAGAGGGTGTTGGGTGGACTTCGCAAGCTCTGAAGCGGTGGCCGGCCCCGGTCCGGCCGGCCCCGCAGGCGTCGTTCCCGGCGTCCCGCTGACCGCGGGCTCGGCGACCTCCACCAAGATCGTGGTGGCGGGCGGGTTCGGCGTCGGCAAGACCACCTTCGTCCGCTCGGTCTCCGAGATCCCGCCGTTGACCACCGAGGCGGTGATGACCGAGGCCGGCGTCGGCGTGGACGACACCACCGCCGTCCCGCACAAGCGGTCCACCACGGTGGCGATGGACTTCGGCCGGATCAGCCTGGCCCCGGACCTGGTGCTCTACCTGTTCGGCACGCCGGGCCAGGGGCGGTTCTGGTTCATGTGGGACGACCTGGTGCGCGGCGCGGTGGGCGCGGTGGTGCTCGTCGACACCCGGCGCCTGGCCGACTCCTTCCCGGCGCTGGACTACTTCGAGGGCAGCGGGCTGCCCTTCGTGGTGGCGGTCAACCAGTTCGACGGTGCGCCGGTCTACACGCCCGAGGCGGTGCGCGACGCGCTCGGCGTGTCGGCCCCGGTGCCGGTGCTGATCTGCGACGCCCGGCAGCGCGGTTCCACCGTCGGGGTGCTGACCACCCTGGTGGAGCACGCCCTGGCCGTGGAGCCGGTGGCGGTCTGACCCACCCCCCCGGGGTCCGCCAAGCATCACCCCCTCCAGCACAACGAGCAAGAAGGCAGGCAGCGATGCGCAAGATACTGATCGTCGGAGCCGGGCAGGCCGGACTCCAGCTGGCGCTGGGTCTCCAGGCCAACGGCTACGACGTCACGGTGATGACCAACCGCACCGCCGACGAGGTGCGCGACGGTCGGGTGCTCTCCACCCAGTGCATGTTCGACACCGCGCTCGGCCTGGAGCGCGACCTGGGCCTGAACTTCTGGGAGGAGGCGGCGCCCAGGGTCGAGGGGCTGGGCGTCTCCGTCTCCGGTCCCGAGTCGGTGGAGGTCCCCCCGGCCGGAGGCAGGGGGAGGGTGATCGACTGGGTCGGCCGGCTGGACGGCTACGCGCAGTCGGTGGACCAGCGGATCAAGATGGCCGGCTGGATGGAGGCCTTCGAGCAGCGCGGCGGCAAGCTGGTGATCCACGGCGTGGCGGTGTCCGACCTGGACTACTTCGCCCGCAGCCACGACCTGATCCTGGTGGCGGCCGGCAAGGGCGAGCTGGTCTCCATGTTCGGCCGTGACGCGGCCCGTTCGCCGTACGACGTCCCGCAGCGCGCGCTCGCGGTGGCCTACGTGCACGGCCTGGGCCCGCGCCCGGAGCACGACTTCCAGGCGGTGCGCTGCAACCTGGTGCCCGGGGTCGGCGAGCTCTTCATGATCCCCGCGCTGACCGCCACCGGTCCGTGCGACATCATGTTCTGGGAGGGCATCCCCGGCGGTCCGCTGGACGCCTTCGGCGGGGTCAAGGACCCGGCCGAGCACCTGGCGCTCACCCTGGAGCTGATGAAGACCTACACCCCGTGGGAGTTCGAGCGCACCCTGGGCGGGGTCGAGCTGACCGACGCGGGTGCCACGCTGGCCGGCCGGTACGCGCCGGTGGTGCGCAACCCGATCGGCGAACTCCCCGGCGGCGGCCTGGTGCTGGGCGTCGCGGACGTGGTGGTGGCGAACGACCCGATCACCGGGCAGGGCTCCAACAACGCCGCCAAGTGCGCCGCCGTCTACCTGGACGCGATCCTGGCGCACGGTGACCGCCCGTTCGACCGCGCGTTCATGCAGGCCGCCTTCGACCGCTACTGGGACGACGCGCAGCACGTCACCAAGTGGACCAACGCGATGCTCGCCCCGCCGCCGGAGCACGTGCTCAACCTGATCGGCGCGGCGGGCCAGCTGGAGCCGGTGGCGCACCGGTTCGCCAACGGGTTCAACAACCCGGCCGACTTCGAGCAGTGGTTCTACGAGCCGGAGAAGGCGGCGGCGTTCCTGGCCTCGGTCACGGGCTGACGCCCCGGCGCACCGCCGGTCGGTGAGGGGGACGGTCACCCGGTGACCGTCCCCCTCACCCGTTCACCGCAGGTCCGCCACGGTCCGCTAGAGTCCCGCGTGATCGAACAGCGAGGGTGGGGGACAGTCAGCATGACCTCGGACGACACGACGGCCGACCCGTGGGCGCCGCCGCCCGCCGACGCGGTGCCGGCACCCGCCGCGCCGCACGGCGCGCCCCAGCCGTGGTACGTGCCCGGCGCCGGGCAGCCGTCGGGGTGGGACCCGGCCGGCCCGCGGCCGGCGTACCCGGGCACCAACAAGCTCGCCGTCACCTCGCTGGTCACCGGCCTCACCTGCTGCCTGGCGCCGGCCGCGCTCGGCTTCGGCATCGCCGCCCTGGTCCAGTTGGGCAAGCGCCGCCAGCGCGGCAAGGGGCTCGCCGTGACGGGCGTGGTGCTGGGCGTGCTGGGACTGCTGGCGATGATCGGCTCGGCCACCGCACTGATCGCCAACAGCAGGATCAGCCTGACCGGGAAGTCGCGCAGCGTCTCCCAGTTGAAGGTGGGCGACTGCTTCACCCAGTCGCCGCTCGGCGGCCAGGTGGTCGTCGTCGGCTGCCGCAACCTGCACAACGCCGAGGTCTCCGCCGTGGTCAAGCTGACCGACCCGGAGTTCCCCGGCGCCGCGGCGGCCCGGACCGAGGCCCGGACGCTGTGCAACGAGGCGGTGTTCTCCTACATCTACGACCTGTGGGACCGGCCCGCCGGTCTGCGGGCCGGCGAGTACCCGCCCACCGACGCGTCCCAGTGGCAGCGGGGCAACGGGACCGCCGTCTGCTACCTCGCCGACGAGGCGCGCAGCGGGCGCACCAAGGCACTGCGGGACGACGCGCGCACCCTGACGACGGACCAGTACACCTTCCTCACCGCGGTCCGCTCGCTCGACCTGGACGCCCGGCTCGGCGGCCGGGACTGGATCACGGCGATGGCCACGGACCTGCGGCTGACCGAGATCTCGCTGGAGCACGACAGCTGGTCCGGTCCGCGCAAGGACGAGGTCACCGCGTACCTCGCCGAACTCAAGGCGAAGCAGCCCGTGTTCCAGGCCGCTGCCGACGACAGCAGCACGCCGGTCGACCAACTGGTGGCCCGGTTGCGGATGCAGGACCCGGTCACGGCGGAGGGTGCCGCCCGGCGCGCGCTCGGCCTGCCCGACCACAACGGCTCCGGCATCGGGATGCCGCCGCTGCCGGGCAGCCCGTCGTGACGCCTGCCGTGACGCCCGCCGCGCTGCCCGCGGCGCCGCCCGCCGTCCGCCGCCGCAGCCGGGCCGACCTGCCCGGCTGCGAGCGCGCGCTGCTGGCCGTGCACCGGGCGGACGGGTACCCGGCGGTGTGGCCCGCCGAACCGGCCGGGTGGCTGGCGGAGTCGGGACAGCTCGCGGCCTGGGTCGCGGTGGCGGGCGACGGCGGTGTGGTCGGTCACGTGGCGCTCAGCCGTGAGTCGTCGGCGGGGGAGGAGTGGGCCGCCCGGACCGGCGCGGCGGTGGCGGACACGGTGGCGGTCAGCCGGTTCTTCGTCGATCCGGCCGCGCGCGGGCAGCGGCTGGGCGAGCGGTTGCTGGCGGTGGCCGTCCGGCAGGTCGAGCACTGGGGGTCGGTCCCGGTGCTCGACGTCGAGGCCGGCGGCGCCGCCGCCCTGCGGGTCTACCGCGCCACCGGTTGGCAGGAGTTGGCGGTGGTGGAGCAGCACTGGACGAACGGGACGACCGCCACGGTGCACTGCTTCGCGCTCAACCGGCCTGCGGGCGACGGGCGATGACGTCGAACAGGTGCCAGTGCTTGGGGCCGCCGAACGAGTCGCCGTCGGCGTCCTCCTCGTCCAGTCGAAGGACCTCCAAACCGTCCAGCATCTGCTCCACTTGAGCTCGCGTCAGGTAACTGCCCGGCTGCTGCCCGTGGTACGAGTCGTGCTCGCCGAAGAGGTTCACCGCCAGCACGCCGCCGGGGCGCAGGGTGCGGCGCACCAGGGCCCACAGCCGGGCGAGTTCGGCCGGGGCGGCGTACGGGAGCGAGTAGCCGGCGTAGATGAGGTGGGCGTGCGGCAGTCCCCGGACCAGGCCGAACGGGACCGCCTGCACGGTGAGCCGCGGATGGTCGGCCGGCCGGGTGTGGGCGCGCACCGTCTGCTCGGTGTCGGGGTGCATGTCCACCGCGTGGGTGCGGAACCCGGCGCGCAGCAGCGCGTCGGTCTCCCGGCCCAGGCCGCAGCCGAGGTCGATCGCGGTGCGGCCGGCGCCCGGCCCGGCCAGCTCCAGCGCCCGGCGCAGCAGCGGGCGGACCTCGCGGGTGTCCTGGGCGTCGTTGTACTCGGTCCAGTGGGCTCGCGCGTAGCTCGTCATCGAAAAGAAGTTACCCGCGGGGGAACCGCCTTGGTAGCGTCCGGACATGGTTGATGATCGAATTCCGGTGACCGCGGCGGACCTCACCGCGGCGGTCGACTGCCTGCTGGCCGTGCTGGAGCCGTTGGCCGACGGTGCTTCGGCGGACGACTGGTCGGTGCCGGCCCGGGAGTCGGACTGGACCTGTTGGGAGGCGCTGGAGCACCTCGCGGACTGCCTGCTCGCCTACGGGCTCCAGTTGGGCCCGCGCCGCGCGCCGCTGGACCACTGGGTGCCGCTCGCCTGGGCGCACCGGCGCGAGGGCGACCCGGGCACCGCGATCGCGGTGGACCGCGCGGACGGCCCGGCGGGCCTGCTGGAGGCGATCGCGGCCACCGGCGGGCTGGCGGCGGCCGTGGTGGCCGCGCGCGGCGCGGACGTGCGGGCGCAGCACGCGTACGGGATCGCCGATCCCGAGGGCTTCGCGGCGATGGGCGTGGTGGAGACCCTGGTGCACGGCTACGACGTGTGCGCGGCGCTCGCGGTCGACCTGCAGCCGTCGGCCGGGCTGTGCGCCCGCACGCTGGCCCGGCTGTTCCCCGAGGTCCCGGCGGGCGAGGACCCCTGGCAGGTCCTGCTCTGGGCCACCGGCCGGATCGACCTGCCCGGCCGCGGCGAGGGCCGGCGCACCTTCACCCGCTGGCACAGCGCGCCGCTGCACGAGGGCGGGCAGTAGGGGTCACCAGACGGGCTTGCGGCGCTTGGTCCTCAGCCGGACCCGGTCCTGGAGGAGGTGCCGGTAGTAGGCGGCCCGCTCCCGGTCCGGGTCGAGCTGCTCGCAGATGTCCGCCACGGTCTCCGCGTCGCCCGCCGTGCCGGTCAGTCCGGCCTGCAGGAGGGTCCAGAGCCCCTCGCGGAACAGGGTCAGGCACTGCTCCAGCAGGTCGGCCGGGAACTCCGCGGAGCTGAGGTACCAGAACGTGTCCAGGATGTCGCTCCGGGCACCGTCCGGGACACCGGCGGCCAGGGCGGCGATCAGCACGGCGACGGAGGGCGGGGAGCACGGGAAGAGCCGGCCGTTCCGTTCGATGTGCCCTTCGAAGGCGTGGCTGATCCGCAGGCCCGCCGCGTCCGGCCCCAGTTCGCTCTCGAACAGCTCCCGCAGGTGGTCGGCGGACTCGCCGCACCCGCACGGGAGCGCGGCCCAGTGGTGGCGCGCGAGTTCGGCCCGGACCAGAGCGCTGACGTCCATGGCCCCAACCTAGCGCCGACGTCCATGGCCCCAACCTAGCTCCGACGCCCGCGCCCCAGCTGGCGATCCGTCAGGCCGGCGCGCGGGCCGGCGGCCGCGGCCCGCCGGCCCGCGCGTTGTCGGGATCGAGGGCTGCCCTCGACAAATACCTCTTATTGAGAGATAAAATGAACCCATGAGTGAAGCCACCACCGATCTCGCCGACGAGTTCTCCGATCTGCTGGTCGGGGTCCGGCGGCTGGTGCGGCGCAGGCTGCGCCGGGAGTTGCTGGAGCCGCGGCTGCGCGGGGCCCAGGTGGAGCTGTTGCGGTTGGTCATGGCCAACCCCGGGCTGCGGGTGTCGGAGGCGGCCAAGGAGCTGTTCCTGGCGGGCAACTCGGTGTCCACCCTGGTCAACCAGCTGGTCACGGCCGGTCTGCTGGTCCGCGAAGTGGACCCGCAGGACCGCCGGGCGGCCCGGTTGCAGGTCACCGAGCAGGCGGTGGAGCGGCTGGCGGCCTGGCGGGCCAGGCGGCAGGCCGTGATGGCGGAGGCGGTGGCCGCGCTGCCCGCGGAGCAGCGGGCGGCGTTGGCCGCCGCACTGCCCGCGCTGCGCGGTCTGGTCGAGGAGCTGAGGGAGGAGGGGTGACGATGGACGACGGGGAGGCCGTGGTCTGCCAGGGACTGGAGTACGAGTTCCGGCACGGCAAGGGCCACGCCACCAAGGCCGTGGACGGGGTGGACCTGACGGTGCACGCCGGTGAGGTGTTCGGCCTGCTGGGGCCGAACGGCGCCGGCAAGACCACCACGATCCGCGCGATCACCACGCTGCTGCCGGTGCCGTCCGGCATGGTGCGGGTCTTCGGGCACGACGCGGCCCGGCGGAAGATGGAGGTCCGCCGCCTGCTCGGCTACGTGCCGCAGCAGCTGTCGGCGGAGGGCGGGCTGACCGGTCGGGAGAACGTCGCCCTGTTCGCCCGGGTCTACGACGTGCCGCGTGCCGAGCGGTCCGCGCGGGTGGCCCAGGCGATCGCCGCGGTGGGGCTGACCGAGGCCGCCGACCGGATGGCGTCCAGCTACTCCGGCGGCATGGTGCGCCGGTTGGA
Source organism: Kitasatospora sp. NPDC058965 (assembly GCF_042741245.1). Classification (NCBI taxonomy): domain Bacteria; kingdom Bacillati; phylum Actinomycetota; class Actinomycetes; order Kitasatosporales; family Streptomycetaceae; genus Kitasatospora; species Kitasatospora sp. NPDC058965. The sequence goes on along the minus strand of NZ_JBHYKG010000291.1, from coordinate 2,616 downwards.
GCTGGCCCAGGCCCTGGTCAGCGCACCGCGCCTGCTGGTGCTGGACGAGCCCACCATCGGGCTGGACCCGATCGCCCGCACCAGCGTCTGGGACTGCGTGGACGCGGTGCGCAGGGCCACCGGGATGACGGTGCTGGTCACCACCCACTACATGGACGAGGCCGACCACTACTGCGACCGGATCGGCCTGATGGACCGCGGCCGGATCCGCGCCCTCGGCACCCCCGAGGAACTGAAGGCCCGGGTGCGCGAGGCGGACCCGACCCTCGAACAGCCGACCCTGGACGACGTGTTCCGGCACTACGCCGGCCGCGACCTGGGGCACGGCGAGAAGGAAGGAGAGTTCAGCGATGTCCGCCGCACCCGCCGCACCGCGTCCCGCGTCGGCTGAGCCCGACCGGCGGCCCGACCTCGGGCTGCTGCTGGTCGCCCCGCCCGCCCGCAGCGGCTGGCGCCTGGTCCCGGCCCGCGTGCAGGCGATGTGCGCCGTCGAGCTGCAGAAACTGCGCCACGACCGGACCGAGCTGTACACCCGGGCGATCCAGCCCGCGCTCTGGCTGCTCATCTTCGGCGAGACCTTCAACCGGCTGCACGCGATCCCGACCGGCGGGGTGCCGTACCTGGACTACCTCGCCCCCGGGATCATCGCGCAGTCGGCGATGTTCATCGCGATCTTCTACGGCATCATGATCATCTGGGAGCGGGACTCCGGGGTCCTGACCAAGCTCCTGGTCACCCCGACCCCGCGGGCCGCGCTGGTCACCGGCAAGGCGTTCGCCGCCGGGGTGAAGGCGGTGCTGCAGGCCGTGGTGGTGCTGGTGATCGCGGCGCTGCTCGGGGTCGGGATGACCTGGAACCCGTTGCGGCTGCTCGGGGTCGCGGTCGCCGTGGTGCTCGGCTCGGCCTTCTTCTCCTGCCTGTCGATGACCATCGCCGGGATCGTGCTGACCCGGGACCGGCTGATGGGCATCGGCCAGGCCATCACGATGCCGCTGTTCTTCGGCTCCAACGCCCTGTACCCGGTCGGCCTGATGCCCGGCTGGCTGCAGGCGGTGAGCAAGGCCAACCCGCTGAGCTACCAAGTGGACGCCCTGCGCGGGCTGCTGATTGGCACCCCGGCCCACCTGGGCCTCGACTTCGGCGTGCTGGCGCTGGCGGCCGGCGCCGGGGTGGCGGCCGCCTCCTCGCTGCTGGGGCGGCTGGCGAAGTAGGGACCGCCGGGTACCGCCCGCCCCGCCCCGGCCCAGCCCGGGCGGGTCGGGGCGGGCGGTTCGAAACCCGGAGAGGTGTCGGTCGGCCCGGCTAGACTCCGGGGCAGTTGCTCCGGGGGCTGGAGCACGTGCGGACCACAGTGGGCGGGGCGGGTATGAACAGCAGTCAGTTCCCGGGTCTTCAGAGGCATTTCGCGTTCTGTCCGCGATGCAATGCGACGCGCGAGCACACGTACCACGACTCCCTCGGCGTCCGTGTGGGCGCGAGCGTCCTGAGCCGGGCGGAGACCTTCCGGGGTGTGCTCGGCTGCCGGGGCGGTCGGATGCCCAACGGTGCGACGGTGGAGTGCGGGCACCTTCGCACCGAATCGACCGAGTGCTTGCACCGGCCGCCGCACTGCACAGTCGATCCCGCCCGACGCGGGGCCAACACCGACCCCGCGACGATCGCGGAGATCGAGCGGATCAACGCACACACCCGGGCGGTGGAGGCGCGGCAGGCGGCGAATGCCAAGGTCTTCCTGCCGATCTTCGTGGGAATCGCGCTCGTGATCGGTCTGCTGCTCATCTACGTGGCGTTCTTCTGAGGCGACCTGCGCCGGTGCGCCGTGCCGACGGGCCGTCGGTGGTGGCGTCAGTGCACCGTGCCGACCGAGGCCGCCGCGTCCCGCAGGGCCTGTGCCGCACCCGAGGCGATCGGCGTGCCGTGACCGAACACCGCGGTTTCGGCGCCCAGTTCGGCGAGCCGGCGGACGGAGGCGGCGGCCCGGGCCCGGTCGGTGTTGAAGACGCCCATCCGGGTCCGCTCGACGTTGGAGACCGCGTCGCCGGTGAACAGCACGTTCGGGCCCGGGAGGTGGATCGCGATGGACCCGTCCGTGTGGCCCGGGACGGCGACCACCACGGCCCCGCCGCCGAACTCCAGCACGTCGCCGTCGGCCACCTCCCGGTCCACCCGGCAGGGCGGTACGGGCGGCAGCGGTGGCAGGGCCGCCCGGATCGGGACCTCGAACTCCTCCAGCACGGCCGGGACTCCGGCCACCTCGCCGCGGATCACCGGCGCCTCCAGGTGGTGCGCGATCACCTCCGCCCCGTGGCGGGCCGCGAGTTCGGCAGCCGCGCCGGCGTGGTCCTCGTGCCAGTGGGTGAGCACGATGCGGCGGAGCGGGCCGTCCAGCACCTTCTCGATGTCGGCGCCGGAGTCCGCCAGGCCCGCGTCGATCAGGGTGAGGTCGGAGCCGTCGCGCCACAGGTAGGCGGCGCCGACGGGGAAGCGGAGCATGTGCAGGGTCGGGAGTACCTCGATCAGATCCATGGGGTCAGCCTGCCTGGTGGCGATCGGGTACGCACGGCTGTTCGCTGACGGCTCATCAGGTCCTGGTGGGGTGCCGCCCCGCAGCACGGG
>NZ_JBHYKG010000290.1:0-10881 GCF_042741245.1 Kitasatospora sp. NPDC058965 | reverse complement strand
CGGCACCGGCAGGCGCGGCGGCCCGCGCGGCACCGGATGCCGGGGCACCGGACACCGTCGGCCCGCCGGGCTGCGGCGCGGCGCCGGCCCGGTCGCCCAGCAGCGGCGCGACCGCCGAGGCGGGCAGCTCCGCGAGCGGCTCGCCCAGCCCGGACCGCCGCTGCCGCTGCACCACGGCCGAACCGTCCACCACGGGCCCGGGCTTCGCCGGCGGTCCGGCCTGCGCCGCGCGGGCGGGCTCCGCCGACTCCGCGGCCCGGGTCGCACCGGGCGCCCGGTCGGCGCGCTGCACCACCGGACCGGCCGCACCCGCACCCGTGGGCCCGGGGGCCGCAGTCCGCTGCACCGCATCTGCCGTCCGCTGCACCGGGGCCGCGGTCGCGGGCAGCCCGCCGTCCAGCGGCGCGGCCAGCCCGGTCCGGCCCGCCGCGGTCGCCTCCGGCGCCGCCTTGGCCAGGCGCAGCTCGCCGGCGTCCGGCAGCGCGGCGCGCTGCACCGCGGCCGTGGTGGCCGTGGTGGCCGCGGTGGCCGGGGATTCGACGGCGGCCGCGCGCTCGCCGACGGTCGCCCGCACCTGCGCCGGCGCCGAGGTCGGCGGCACGGAGTCCGGAAGCACGGAGCCCGGGAGCACGGAGCCCGACGCCGCGGTCGCCGTCTGCGCGGACGCGGACGCCGTCCGGGGCGTCGACAACGGCAGCGCGGGCAGCGGTGGCGCCGGCCCGACCACCGGGGCCGCCTTGGTCAGCCCGCCGACGGCGGCCCGCTGCACCGCACCGGCCCGCGCGGGCACTGCCGGGCGCGGTACCGCCAACCGCGGCAGCGCGCCGCCGGCCGACGCCCCCCGGGCGGGCGTCTCCCCGCCCGGGGCACCCCCGACCGCCGGCTCCCCGGCCGGTGCCTCGTCCAGCGGGCGCACGTAACTCAGCTCCGCCGCACCGGCGGCGGCCCGCTGCACCGGCACCCCGGCCACCGGCCGGAGCACCCCGTGCAGCACCCCGGCGGGCGCGGCGGAGCTCACCGCATGGCCCAGCGGCCCGGTGAACGAAGGATTCTGACGGGTCGTCAGCGAGGAGATGAAGCGCCCCGGGTCGGCCAGGTCGGCCGCCCCGGGCGCACCGCCGGTCGCCCGGCTGATCGGCGGCAGCGCCTGCCAGTCGGCCCGCCGCACCGGCGCACCGCCCGCGGGGTCACCGGCCCGGCCTGCGGCGGTGCCGACGACACCGGCACCGTCCGCGGCGGCCTGCGGCGCGGCAGCCGCCGTGCCCTCGTTCCGCCGCCCCAGTCCCAGCCGGTCCCGCAGTGCCATGGTGCGCCCACTCCTCGTCTCTCGTGTCCTGACTCCCGCCCGCTCAGCCCTCGCCGCCCCGGTCAACCGTCATTGATGCGGGTGTTGATCCGCGCGATCTCCTGGACCCAGCGGATCCGGTCCGCGTGGGTCAGGTCGAGGATCTGGTCCTGCCCCCAGTGGAAGTGGTAGGCGATGTACGCGGCCTCCTCGTACAGGCGGTCGGCCGCGTACGTCACGATTCCCCCAGGCGCCCGCCCGCGAGGTCGACCTCGAACGGCGTGCTGCAGGACGGGCAGGTCACCGCGGCCCGGGTGTGGCCCTCCGCGTTGATCCGCCGGTAGAAGTCCTGCAGGAACGCCAGGTCGGAGGCGAACAGCTCCTCCACCACGTCCGGCCCCGGGTTGACCACGGTGCCCAGCCGGGTGATCACGGTGCCGAGCAGCACCACGGTCAGGTAGGCCGGGTTGTTCTTCACCCGCAGGTCGATCAACGGCATCAGCTCGTCCCGCGCGGTGGCCAGCCGCATCGAGCCGCGCCGGTGCACCGCGCCGGCCGGGTCCACGTAGCCGCGCGGCAGCTCGAACTCGAACTCGGTGCGCAGCGGCTGGGCCACCGGTGCGGGGGCGGGCGCGGAGGCCACCGCCGGCTCGGACGGGGCGAACTCGCCCGAGCCGTACTCCTCCTGCTCTCCGGGGCCGACCGCGCCGGCCCCGACCGTACGACGCCTCACGACAGGACGACATCCTCGAAGACCACGGTGACCTTCTCCAGCGCCGCCTCGGAGCTGCCCGCCTTGAGGTTCGGGCCCTCCCACTTCTTCACCCAGGCGCGCTGCAGCTCGATCTTGCGGACGACCTTGCCCTCGGAGTCGTTGACCGTGATGGTGCAGTTCTGCCGGGCCGTGGTGACCGCACCGTCGATCATCGACTTCTTGAGCCACTCGGTGAACTTCTCGCTCTTGCTGATGCCGCGCGTGATGGTCACCTCGCCGCCCTTGCGGGCACCCGCGAGCTTGCGCACCAGCAGCTGGCCGGTCTGGGTGACCTCGTAGTGGTCGATCGAGTCGAGCTCGAAGGAGAGCCCGCTCACCTCCTGCAGGGTCTCCACCATGTAGGCGCCGAGCTGGACGGTGAACAGGTGTGTGGCGAGCGCGTTGCCCGCAGCGGAGTCCGCCATCTCGGACTACCACCTTTCTCTGCGTTCGGGAGACCGCGCGGTCCGGGCGACCGCGCGGTCCTGGGGACGTGGCCGGACCCGGTCGGCTACTCGAGCACCAGGCTGGTGCTGTCCGAGAACTGGGACAGCCGGAACACGACGAACTCGGCGGGCTTGACCGGGCAGATGCCGATCTCGCAGACCACCTGGCCGAGGTCGACCGAGGAGGGCGGGTTGGTCTCCGCGTCGCACTTCACGTAGAACGACTGCTGGGCGGTGGCCCCGAACAGCGCGCCGCGCCGCCACTCCTCGGTGAGGAACGCGGTGATGTCGCGCCGGATCGAGAGCCAGAGCAGCTCGTCGTTGGGCTCGAAGACGGTCCACTGGGTGCCCAGCAGGATCGACTCCTCGAGGTAGTTGAAGAGCCGTCGGACGCTGATGTACCGCCAGGCCGGGTCCGAGGACAGGGTGCGCGCGCCCCAGATCCGGATGCCGCGGCCGGGGAAGGCCCGGATGCAGTTGACCCCGATCGGGTTGAGCAGGTCCTGCTCGCCCTTGGAGACGTTGGTCTGCAGGTCGATCGCGCCGCGCACCACCTCGTTGGCCGGCGCCTTGTGCACGCCGCGCTCGGCGTCGTTGCGGGCCCACACGCCCAGCATGTGGCCGCTCGGCGGGACGAACTTGTTCTGCCCGCTCGCCTGGTCGAAGACCTTGATCCACGGGTAGTACAGCGCGGCGTACTTGGAGTCGTAGCCGGCGCCCTCCAGCCGCCACTCGCGGATCTGGCGCGGCGTCATCTCCGGCAGCGGGTCCAGCACGGCGATCCGGTCGCCCATCAGCTCGCAGTGCGTGATCATCGCGCTCTGCACGGCCTTGACGCCCTCGGCGTCGATCTGGCCCTGCTGGTAGGCGGCCATCAGGTCCGGCACCGCCAGCATGGTGATCTCGTCGATCGCCTCCAGGCCGGCGAAGCCGGTGCGGGCGTCCGCGTCGCCGACGTACTCGGCGGCCGAGATCCCGGCCGGGACCACCTCGGCCGAGGCGGCCGGCACCGCGAGGGTGACGGTCTGCTTCTGCGGGCGGGACAGCGCGCCGGCGGCGGCCGCGGCCTCCTCCAGCTGGATCAGCGCCGAGCGCTCCTTGACCTGGGTCACCGCGTAGTTGCGGGCGCTCTTCTTGGCCGAGACGTCGAACGTCTCCACGGCCTTGCCGCCCTGCTTGACCACCAGCTTGAAGCGGTCCTCGGCGGGGTTCTCGCCCTCCGCGTCGGCCACCTCCACGCTCAGCTCGCCCTCGACACCGGCCAGCGCGGCCACCTTGAAGGCACCCAGCGCCACGGCCTCGCCGACCGGCAGCTGCTTCGCCTTCGCCGCACCGGGCTTGGCCTTGGCCGCCTCGCCCACCTCGGCCCCGACCCGCACCACGTACGCGATGCCGCCGCCGTTGGCGAAGTAGCCGTACACCGAGTGGGCCAGGTAGGCGCCCTCGGTGAAGGAGCCGAACTCCTGGACGTACTGGGTCCAGCTGGTCACCAGGGTGGGCGTGTGGAACGGCCCCTTCTCGGCGAAGCCGACGAACGCGGCCACCGAGGTGCCCACGCCCTCGATCGGGCGGGGGCCGCTGGCGACCTCCTCCACGTACACCCCGGGAGACAGGTACGAAGCCATCCTCTGGCACTCCTTCACTCAACAACTCCGGTCCACCGAAAGCCTTCCGGTTCCCGGCCCGGGTGACCATGACCGCCCGTCACCGACCGGGGGCAGGGGCCGCTGCCCGTTCGGGCACCCCCGGCGGGGCCTCCCGACGGGTCAGTCGGCCCGCTCCGCGGCCCACTCGCCGAACTCGCTCGCCAGCACCAGCCGGCCGAGCTTGCGGTACTCGCCGCGCACGGCGGTCATCAGGTCGCCGGTGTCCACCGGGCGGCCCGCGGCGGCGGCCCGGTAGCCGGCGGTCACGGTGCAGGCGCGGATCGAGCCGCCGGCCAGGTCGAAGCGGGCGGCCAGGTCCAGGTCGAGCCCGTCGGCGCGGGGCACGGCGGCGCCCAGGCAGCGGTCCCACAGGGCGCGGCGCCCGGCCAGGTCGGGCACCGGGAAGTCCACGATGATGTCCAGCCGGCGGGTGAACGCCTCGTCCAGGTTGGCCCGCAGGTTGGTGGTCAGGATGGCGATCCCGTCGAACGACTCCATCCGCTGCAGCAGGTAGGCGCTCTCCATGTTGGCGTAGCGGTCGTGCGCGTCCTTGACCTCCGAGCGCTTGCCGAAGACCGCGTCGGCCTCGTCGAAGAGCAGGATCCCGTTGATCCCGGCCGCCTCGGTGAAGATCCGCTCCAGGTTCTTCTCGGTCTCGCCGACGTACTTGTCCACCACCGTGGACAGGTCCACCACGTACAGGTCCACGCCCAGGTCGGCGGCGACCACCTCGGCGGACATGGTCTTGCCGGTGCCCGAGTCGCCCGCGAACAGGGCCATCACGCCCCGTCCGCGCCCGCCGCCCGGCCGCATCCGCCACTCGCCCAGCACCCGGTCCCGGTGCCGGGCGCGCAGCGCCAGCTCGCCCAGCTGCCGGGCGGTCCCCGGCGGCAGCACCAGGTCGGCCCAGCCGACCGCCGGCTCCACCCGACGGGCCAGCCGTTCCAGGCCCGCCGCGTTCTGCGCCCGCACACCGGTGCGCACCTCGGCCGGGCCGACCGGACCGCCCGCCAGCTGCGCCTGCCGGGCCGCCGCGCGGGCCGCCCGGCGCAGCTGATCCGGGGTCAGCTGGTACGGCGAGAGCAGCTCGGCCAGCTCGGCGACCGGCTCGGCGGGGCCGAGCGCCTCGCGGAACAGGCCGACCCGGTCCGCCACCGCGAGCGGCGGGGCGGTCACCAGCAGCGGGCTCTCCTCGGCCCACAGCGGGTCCCAGGTGCCGGTGCCGGTGAACAGCACCGGCACCGGCAGCGCGGCCAGCCGGCGCAGCAGCCGGCTCCGCTCGCCCTGTCCGGCCGCGTCCAGTGCCTCCAGCGGCCCGATCACCAGGGCGCCGCCGGTCAGCCGGGCGGCCCGGGCCAGGCGCGGCAGCAGCAGCTCGGGGTGCGGTTCGGCGGCGAGCGCGGCCAGGTCCAGGCAGAGCGCCGGGCGGTCGGCCGCCGCCAGCGCGGTGGCCGCCAGGGCCAGGGCCGAGCCGCCCACCGGCTCGCGCAGGTGGACCAGCCGGACGCCCTGGCGCAGCGCCGCCGTCAGCGCCTCGGCGGCCGGGCCGGGCAGCCGGGCGGGGCGGACCGTCAGCGCGGCCAGCGCCGGGTCCGGTGCGCCGGTGCCGAGCAGGTGGGCCGCCACCTCGTCGGGCACCCGCAGCGGGCGGGTGAGGAACGGCCGCTCGGGCTCCTCGACCAGCAGCAGCCCGCCGGCCACCAGCGGCCCGCCCGGGGCCAGCCGGGCGCGCAGCGCGGCCTGCGGCGCGCCCACCCGGGCGGGTGCGCCGAGCAGTTCCAGCGCCAGCGCGGCGCAGGCCCGGCGGCGCGAGACGTCGTCGTTGAGGTAGCCGTAGAGCTGTTCGTAGCGCGGCTCCAGGTCCGGCAGCAGCGCGATCAGCAGCAGGTCCAGGTCGACCGGCGCCAACTCGAACTCCCGGGCCAGCCGGTCGAGCGCGCCGCCCGGCTCGGGGTCGGCCGGCTCGGCCGCCGGCGGCGGCTCCGGCGGTGCCCCGGCCAGCAGCCGGTCGGCCTCCTCGGGCGAGAGGTAGAGGCCGCGGAAGGCGTCGTCCGGCTTCGGGTCCACCGCCTGCCGGGCCGCCACCACCGCGCGGACCCGCTGCTCGACCAGCGCGAGGCGGGCGGTCAGCTCGCCGTCCACCCCGCTCACTGCCCGATCTGCCCGGGCCGCGCCGACCTGGCCGCCTCGCCGCGCAGTCGGCGCATGCCGACCGCGCCGGCGCCCGGCACGCTCTGCCGCTCCGGCTCGTCCTCGAACCGCGGGCGGCGCACCTCGGGTTCGCCGCGGTCCCGGTCCTGCACGCTGAGCAGCAGCGCATCGGTCACCAGCGGCGCGGTGGTCCGGCTCAGCGGCTGGATCGGCGCGGTGACCACCAGCTCCAGCGAGGGCTTGAGGTCACCGCCGAGCGCCGACCACAGGTCGGCCGAGGAGCGGTTCTCGGCCGGCGGGGCGCCGACCGAGCAGGGCAGCGCGGCGCCGACCTCGGCCAGGCTCCCGGTCAGCCGCTCCGGGCCCAGCGCCTGGTGCGGCAGCAGCCCGGCCAGCAGCACCGAGAGCAGCCGGTGCTCGTCCTGCGGCCGCTTGGTCCAGGCGCTGACCAGGTAGCAGAGCCGGTACCAGCGGGCCGCCTCGTACTCCACCCCGGGCTCGCCCGGCTCGCCGGGCTTGCGCTGCCAGCCCTGCTGGCGGCGGGTCAGGTCCTCCCGCACGTCGTAGAGGAAGAGGTTGACGGTGGGGGCGTTGCGCCGCGCCACCCAGTCCCGGGTGGGCGCCTCGAAGGCCACCTCGATCCCGGTCCCGGCCAGTACCTCCTCGTCGAGCAGCCCCTGCAGCGCGTGGTCGACCTCGTGGATCACGGGGTAGCGCCCCCTCACCTGTTCGTTCCCGTTCCGACGTCCGCCGGCCAGCCTGGCCCGGGCGCCGCCCCGCGCGCACGGGCGGGCGGACGCTCGCGGGGGCAGCGCCGGCTGCCTGAACGGGCAACCGCCGGTGCGTCAGATCAGGCCCTGGCGCATCGCGTAGGCCACCGCATGCGCCCGGTTGCGCAGCTGCAGCCGCGAGGTGACGTCGTGCAGCACGTTCTTGACGGTCCGTTCGGAGAACGCCAGCTTGGCGGCGATCTCCCGGGTGTCGTGGCCCTCGGAGATCAGCCGCAGCACCTCGATCTCGCGCTGGTGCAGGCCCGAGAAGTTGAGTCCGCGCGGGTCCAGCACCTGGCGCTGCAACTTGCCCATCTGCTCCAGCAGCCGGCCCAGCAGGTCCGGTGGGATCGCTCCCTCGCCGCGCACGGCGGAGCCCAGCACCCGGACCAACTGGTCGGCGGTGGCCTCCGACCGGCGCAGCAGGCCGACCACCCCGCACTCCACGGCCGTGGCCATCGCGGTGTCGTCCAGGGTGGACACCACCAGCACCAGCGCGGCCGCCACCGTGCGGCGCAGTGCCCGCAGTTGGGTGGCGGTGCGCTGGTCCAGGCCGTCCGCGACCAGCAGGACGACATCGGCCTGCCCGATCTCCGCGGCCTCCAGCAGCCGCAGTTCGGGCCTGGTGCGCAACTGGGCGACCACGCCCGACTGCGAGATCGGATCCTCGGCCTGCACCCGGACGGCGATGCGCTTCGAGATCATGCTCTGCCTTCTCTCCCCTGAGGGTCCCCGGCCGCGCGGGCCGTTCGGGCAGCCGTCGCGGGCCGCCGGGACCTTCCTGCGTGGGCGCCCGCCGGTGGGCAGGCGCCGTTCCCCTACCGGGCTCTACGGGGAGAGCTCGCCCGGAGGTTCGTGACTGCGCAGGTGTCAAGCGTCACATTCAGTTGCCGCCCGGCTTCGTGCCGAAGAACTCCACCTCCGCGACGGCGACCTGCTTGTCCGGACCGGTGCCGTAGGCGCTGAGGATGTTCAGCCGGACCTTGACCACCTTGTCCAGCCGCAGGTCGAAGCTCTGCGCCCCGTCGGCGGCCAGCTCCAGGTGGGTGGTGCTGGTCCGGCCGTCGGCCGTGGTGGCCACCAGGTCCACCGCGTGCGGGCGGGCCTCGGCCAGCTGCTTGTCCGGCTCGGCCGAGACACCGGGAGTGATCAGCACGTTGAGCAGGTGCTCCGGCTGCGCGAAGGCCGCCTCCAGCCAGGTGTTCTGCGGGTCGCCGCCGTAGCCGTTGCCCCACCAGGAGTTGGAGATCTTGTCGATGGTCAGCTCGGGGCCGTGCCCGTCGTAGGAGTGCGAGGCGGTCATGGTCACCGGGTCGACCGGCACCCGCTTGGCGAAGTGGTCGGTGACCGCCTCGGTGGCCGGGCCCGACCAGACCACCACGGCCACCAGCACCGCGACCACCACCACGACGACCAGGACCCGGCGCACCAGCGCCCACGGGCCGCGCCGCAGCCGGGGCCGCTGGCCGGCCCAGGGCGCCTCCCGGCCGCGGAAGTCCAGCAGCCGGCGCCACCAGGGGCGGCGGGCGGCGGCGGCCTCCGGCTCGGCGAAGGCGGCGGCGCAGCGGCGGCAGAAGTGCCGCTCGTGCGGGTTGACGGTGTCGCACCAGCGGCAGGTGATGCCGTCCAGCACCTGCTCGTCCACCACCGCGCGGACCCGGGGCCCGCTCTCCTGCGGGCGGCCGGGCAGCACCGCGGCGGCGGCGCCCGCGGGCTGCTCGACGTGCTCGGGGACCGGGACCAGCAGGGCGTGCGCCCGCTCCGTCCTGAGCACCTCGACCACCGGGATCTCGGCGGTGTCCGGGTCCTTGGTGGGAACCGCGGCGGCGGCGGCTTCGGCGGCGGGCGCCGGGGCGGCCGGCTCGGCGGGCGGGGCGGGCTCCGCGGCGGGCCCGGTCGCCGGCTCGGCCGGGGGCTGCGCCGCGGCCGGCTCCTCCCCCGCCCAGCTCAGGAACGCCCCGCAGGCGTCACAGAACTTCCGGCCCGACTCGACGGGCGCACCGCACTCGGTGCACTCGCGCTCCTTCGGCGTCGGGGTCTGACTGGCACTCACCGGGCGGTCCTCTCCGGCACGGTGCGGCGGGCCGCACCGCTGCTGACGTTGGCGGGAAACGCGGCCCCGGCCACCCCTCGGGGTGCCGCAGGGCCGCGTCCGGCGCACGCCTCCGAGGGGGGGATCGCAGCGGAGACGCCGCCTCGGGTCAGCAGTCTGACCGAGCCGGCACCGGCCGCCCAGGCCCCGGGGACCCGCGCCGCAGGCACCCCCGCTCGCCCCTTCGACCCACCCCGGCTGCCCGAACGGACACCCGCCGGCGGACCGTCAGAACACCACCAGCGAGCGCCCGCCGTGCCCGGCGGCCATCCGCTCGAAGGCGGCCGGGATCTCGTCCAGGGTGATCCGGTCGGTGATCAGCGCCTCCAGGTCCAGCCGACCGGCACGCACGTGCTCGGCCAGCAGCGGCACGTCCTTCGCCGGGTCGCTGTTGCCGTAGACGCAGGCCGACAGGGTGCGGGCGAAGTGGAACAGCTCCAGGGCGGAGAACGAGACCAGGTCGTCCTTGCCGCCGATCCCCACCACCGTGGTCCGCCCGCCGCGCCGGGTGGTGCTCCAGGCGGCCCGGATCGTGCTGCCCCGGCCCACGCACTCGAAGGCGTGGTCGGCGCCGTGCCCCTCGGTGAGCTTGCGCACCGCGCGGGCGGTCTCCCCGTCCGCGAGCAGGAAGTCGGTCGCCCCGTGCCGGCGGGCCAGCTCCTCCTTCTCCGGCGTGACGTCCACCGCGACGATCGGCCCGGCCCCGGCGATCCGGGCCGCCTGCAGCACGGCCAGGCCGACCCCGCCGAGCCCGTAGACCACCACGGACTCGCCGGCCCGCACCCGGGCGGCGTTGTGCACCGCGCCGTAGCCGGTGAGCACCGCGCAGCCCAGCAGCGCGGCCGAGGTCAGCGGCACCCCGGCCGGCACCGGGATCAGCGCCCGCTCGGCCACCACGGTCTCCTCGGCGAACGCGGCCACGCCCAGGCCCGGGTAGACCCCGGTGCCGTCCGCCAGCGCCGCGAAGGTCTCGCCGTAGCCCTGCGCCGCGCGCTCGCACAGCCACGGCTCGCCGAGCCCGCACAGGTGGCAGGCGCCGCAGGCCGGGGCCCAGTTGAGCACCACCGGGTCGCCGACCCGGACGGCGGTCACGCCCTCGCCGACGGCGGTCACGGTGCCGGCGCCCTCGTGGCCCAGCACCACCGGGGTGGCGGTGCGCAGCACGCCGTTGGCCAGCGACAGGTCGGAGTGGCAGACGCCGGCCGCGGCCAGCTTCACCCGGACCCGGCCCGGGCCGGGCTGCGGCACCTCGATCTCGGTCAGTTCCAGCGGGGCGCCCACGGCGGTGAGCAGGGCAGCGCGAACCATGGTGATCCTCGATGTCGTCGGAGCGTGCGGGGTGGTCGGAACCGCGGGGCCGGCCGGCCCCGCGGGGCGGCTCAGAACTGCAGCGACTTGGTCTGCAGGAACTCCTCCAGGCCGGCCCGGCCCAGCTCCCGCCCGATCCCCGAGGCCTTGTACCCGCCGAACGGCGCCAGCGGGTTGAACCGGCCGCCGTTGATGTCCACCTGGCCGGTGTCCAGCCGCCGGGCGAACGCCACCGCGCTCTCCTCGTCGGCCGCCCAGACACCGCCGGCCAGGCCGTACTCGGTGCCGTTGGCGATCTCCAGCGCGTGCTCCTCGTCGCGGTAGGCGATGACCGAGAGCACCGGGCCGAAGATCTCCTCCTGGGCCACCGTCATCTCCGGCGTCACGTCGGCCAGCACGGTCGGCCGGACGTAGTAGCCGGTGCTCAGG
>NZ_JBHYKG010000289.1:0-10911 GCF_042741245.1 Kitasatospora sp. NPDC058965 | reverse complement strand
GCCCGGGCTTCTCCGGGCCGCAGACCGCCGCACTGGTGGTGGGGTCAGGCCGCTTCGGCGTTCTCCCGCAGGGCCCGCTCGTAGCCGTAGGTGAGGTAGCCGGCCCAGACCTGGCCGGCGTCCCCGTCGGGGCACAGGCGGTCGAGGGCGACCAGCCCGGCCATGATCGCGGCACACATCTCCTGCTGGGCCTCGTGGATGGTGGCGGTGACCGGACCGTCGGTCCCCCAGCCCTTGGACCGCCGGTAGAGCTCGCCGGCCTCGCAGGCCTCCTCGGCGACCTTGGAGACCAAGAGCAGTTCCCGCACCGCGTCGTCGGGGGCGGCGCTGCGCCGCTCATCCCGCAGGCGCAGCTGGCGGATTTGGTCGAAGAGTTCCTGCATGTTCACTCCTTCGGGGTGGGTTGCGCTCCCGGTTCCTGGCCCGTCCGGGGCGGTCAGGCGTCGGGGTTTCGGGAGGGGCGGCCCATCTGGTGGACAGTCCAGCCGGCGGCCAGCCAGGGGGCGGCTTCCAGGGCGTTGCGGACATCAACCACCGTGCGGGTCTTCGCCCGCTCGCTGGCCGCGGCGGGCAGCTTCGGGTCCGTGGTGAACTCGGGCCACTCGGTGGCGATGACCACCACGTCGGCGTCGGTCGTGGCGTCCAGCGTGTTGTCGGCGAAGGCGAGGTGGGGATGGGTGCGGCGGGCGTTGTCCAGGGCCTCGGGGTCGAAGAGGCGAACTGTTGCGCCGAGCTGGTGGAGGCGCTCCGCCAGGTGCAGGGCGGGGCTGTCGCGTACGTCGCTGGTGCCGGCCTTGAAGGCGGCGCCGAGGAAGGCGATCGTGCGCCCTCGGGTGTTGCCGCCGAGGGCGTGGGTGATGAGGTTGACGGCGGCGTGCTGGCGGCCGCGGTTGACGGCCTGGACCGCGTCGAGCAGCCCGGCTGCTCCGGCGGCGCCCATCTCGCCGGCGGCGTAGGCGAAGGCGGCGACGTCCTTGGGCAGGCAGCCGCCGCCGTAGCCCAGGCCCGGGCGCATGCCGGCGTGGCCGATGCGCTTGTCGATGCCCATCGCGTAGGCCACGTCGTCCACGTTGGCGCCGGTGAGGTCGCAGACCTCGGCGACGGCGTTGATGTAGCTGATCTTCGCGGCCAGGTAGGAGTTGGCAGCGGCCTTGGCGACCTCGGCGGTCTGCGGGTCGGTGACCACCATGTCGATGTCGCCGCGCCCCAGGATCGGTGCGAACACCTCCTCGATCGCCTTGCGGGCGGTGTCGGAGGTGAGGCCTACGAGGATCCGGTCCGGGAACAGGGAGTCCTGGACGGCGTGGCCCTCGCGCAGGAACTCGGGGTTCCAGACCAGCTCGATGCTGGGCACCCGGGCCTTGTCGGCGATGATCTTCTGGAGGGTCGCGACGGTGCCCACGGTGACGGTGGACTTGCCGACGATGGTTGCCGGGCGGTCGATCAGCGGGACCAGCGTCTCGACGGCGCCGATGACCTGGGTGGCGTCGTAGCCGCGGCCGTCCTCGCGCAGCGGGGTGCCGGTGGCGATGAAGTGCAGGTCGGTGAAGGCGGCGGCCTCGGCCGGGTCGGTGGTGAAGCGCAGGCGGCCAGCTGGCACGTGCTTGGCCAGCAGCTCGTTCAGTCCGGCCTCGTAGAACCAGGACTTGCCGGTGTTGAGAGTCGCGCACTTGTCGGGGTCGATCTCGACGCCGATCACCTCGTGGCCGAGCTCGGCCATCGCGGCGGCGTGGGACGCTCCGAGGTGGCCGCAGCCGATCACGGAAACTCGCATGCTGATCAATGTCCTTGAGTAGGCGGGCATTTGGGGGTGCGGCTCGGGTCCGGGCCGCACCCCGGAAACGCTATCGGGTGAGCGGGCCGTCACTGACCGCGTCCGGCACCGTGATGCCGGCCAGCGCGCACAGCCGGCCCAGCGCCTCGATGGCGCCCTGGCGCACGATCACGTCCCCGTCCCGGGCGCCCTCGATCGGGTACTCCTTGAAGACGCCGTTCTCCTCCAGGCCTTCCGGGTCGACGTAGAAGACGCGCATGCCGCGCTCGCGGGCGCGCGCCTGGACCGCGCGCCGGTCAGCGTGCAGACCGATCACCAGCAGCGCCTTCGCGCGCGGGTCGAAGGTGACCGGCGGGATCTTCTGGTCGTAGCGCCGCAGGAACAGCTCCGGCAGGCCGGCACGGGCGGACAGGACGTCGAAGTTGTGCGTCAGCACCGGGCCGACCAGCAGTCCGGCCTCCGCGAGCGCCTTGAGGGCGCGGTGGGCGAAGGTCGGCTCGGCCAGGAAGCAGGCCCGGAACATCGCCACCAGGTCGGGGGCCTTGAGGTCGGCGCCGATCACCATCTCGCGCACCAGCGAGTCGGCCGCGGGCGCCAGGGTGAAGGCGTGGGACTGGGTGAACTCGTTGCTGCGCCGCTGAGTGACCCGGTACACCTCGTGCAGGAAGTGCAGCGGCGGGATGCCGGCCTCGATGCTGGTGCCGCAGCCGACCTCGACCATGAACGGCCCCGCCTCCAGCAGGCCGGCCAGGTCCGGGGCGATCGTCGGGGTGCCGCGCTGCTCCTTGACCCGCATACCGCCGGCCAGCACGTCCCACGGCAGGTTGCGCACCGTGCGGTGCAGCTCGTGGCCGTCGCTGGTGAACACCACCTCCAGCGACCGGAACCCGTTCGGGGTGGGACGCCCGGCGCGCAGGTCCTGCGGGTGCTCGTCGAACTCCTCCAGCCGCAGGACCAGGTCGCCCTTCTGCCAGCCGCCCTCGGCCAGGGGGCGCCAGCGGCCCTCGCCGAGCCAGGTCTCCAGGTCGGTGCGGTACTCGGCGATCTCGGCAGCCGGGGCGAGGTGGGAGACCATCAGGTAGAGGTTGTCCAGCGTCAGCCGCGGCTCGGGGAACACGTAGTTCAGCCCGTACTGGAGGTTGTAGTGGACGACGCGGCGCCGGCCGTGGGCGTCCTCGCTCCAGCCGGACTGCTCGGCGTTGGCCGGCTCCTGGGTGCGGCGCCAGATGCCCTCCTCGACGCTTCGCGGGCGCTCGTGCCGGTCGCCGGCGAAGTGCTTCTCCCAGGACCGGACCTGGGTGGGGGTCAGCTGCTCGATGACGGTGTGCGGGAAGAACATGGAACCCTCCAGGTTCACAACGAAGCGGAGGAACGGGGCCCGACAGGAGCCGCCGGGCAGCGCCGCCGCGCACTAGCCGATGCGGGTGCGCTCGTGCTCGACGGGGGTCCGGGCGTGGTTCTTGTTGGTACCCACGTACCGGCCTGGCTGGGGCGGCGCGTAGCTGACGAGCTTGCGCCCACAGCGACGCGCAGGCCCGGCAAGGAGGCCGGTGGCACCGGCGGGGAACAAAAAATGTGCACCTACCGCAGAAGCCGCGATAGGACTAGGACTATAGTCACGCACCCCTGACGGGTCGTCAATAGTCCTAGCCCTATATGGTTCTGCTGTGACGACAGAGCCCAGGAGGAACCGATGAACGCCCCTGCCTACCGACGGGTCGCCGCCGAGCTGCGCGCCGCCATCGAGCGGGGGGACTACCCCGAGGGCAGCGTGCTGCCGAAGCTGGAAGAGATCGCCCAGAGCTACAGCATCGCCAAGCAGACCGCCCGCGAAGCCGTCGCCGAACTGGAGCAGGAGGGCCTGGTCGAGCCGGTGCGCCGGCGCGGCACCGTGGTGCGCCCGGCCCCCGTGCGCCAGCGCCTGGTCCGCGCCCGCCAGGTCTTCCGCGACGAACGGGGCTACTACTTCGACCCCGCCGCCCAACCCTGGGTCGCCCTGGAGCCGCCGGCCGTCTCCTGGGGGCCGGCCCCTCGCGACATCGCACCCCTGCTCGGCGTCCACCCCGGCGAGGAGGTGCTGATCCGCGACCGGCTGATGGGCGACCCCAACACCCGGCGCCCCACCCAGCTCGCCACGAGCTACCTGCCCGCACACCTCGCCCGCGGCACCCGCCTGGCCGAAGCCGACACCGGCCCCGGCGGCATCTACGACCTGCTGGAACTGCAGATGGGCCACGGCCCGCTCGAATGGTTCGAGGCCCTGGGCGCCCGCATGCCCTCCCCCCGCGAAGCCGAGCGCCTGGCCCTGCCCCGCGGCGTCCCCCTCCTGCGCGTGGTCCGCACCGCCACCAACCCGGCCGGCACCGTGCTCGAGGTCAACGACACCCGCATGTCCGGCGAGGCCTTCGAGTTCGGCTACCCCATCACCCGCCACCCCAGCGCGGCCTCGCAGCAGTAGCCGCCGGGGACCCCACCTCGCCTGCGCCTGAACCGGCCTTCGGCTCCAGCCGGCCGCTCAGGAGCCGGGCCTGACTGCCCGACTTCCCACTCCCTTGGCGTTGTGCGGCCTGGCTTGTGCCAGCACGGCCGGACTGTCCGGACCGGCAAGGGACCAGTCACCTGCAGTAGATGACGTGAGAACCTAGTAGGGCTTGGTCAGGTCTGTATGGGTGCGGGGATGTCGCGGTGGCGGGTGGGGCAGGCGCCGGCCCAGGTGGCGAGGAGTAACTGCAGCTCGCGGACGACTTGGTAGAGGCTCAGGCCAGCGCCGCGTCTTTTGGGGCGGTGGCCAGTCTGCGCAAGGTGCAGAACGCGTGGGCGAGGGAGACCAGGGTGACGTGGTGGTGCCAGCCGTTGAAGGTGCGGCCCTCGAAGTGGGCCAGGCCCAGGGCCTGCTTCATCTCGCGGTAGTCGTGCTCGATGCGCCAGCGCAGTTTGGCCAGCCGGACCAGGGTGGTCAGCGGGGTGGTGGCCGGTAGGTCGGAGAGCCAGAACTGGACCGGCTCTGCTTCCTTCGTGGGCCATTCGGCCAGCAGCCAGCACTCGGCGAGCTCCACGCCCTCGGTGGCGTCGCGGATCTCCCGTCCGGCGGGGCGGATCCGCAGGGCCACGAAGCGCGAGTACATCCGCTTGTGGCCGGTGCGGCCGGTGCCGGGGCGGGATCCTTCGCGCCACTGCACCGGCCGCGCCGCGTTCCGGCCGGCCTCGACGACCAGGGCTTTGACCGAGCGGGCCGGGTCGGGGTACCTGGGCACCGGTGGCCGCCCGGTGCCGCCGTACGGCGCGGTGACCGGGCGCGCGTGGGCGGGGTGTGCGGTGGGGGTGCTGGAGATCCCGACCACGTAGTTCAGGCCGCGCTGGTTCAGCCCGAGCCGGAACGCGACGGCATCGCCGTAGCCCGCGTCCGCCAGGACCAGAGGGACGTCCACGCCCCAGGAGCGGGTCTCGTCGACCATGTCGAGCGCAAGCTGCCACTTCTCGACGTGGCCCAGGTCGACCGGGATGCCGCAGCGTTCCCTGCGGGCGACCTTGACGGGTCTGCCAGATCCGAGCCCGGATCCCAGGACTTGGGCAGGAACAGGCGCCAGTTGACCGCCGCGGAGGCGTGGCCGCGGGCCAGGTGAAGCGACACGCCCACCTGGCAGTTGGCGACTTTGCCCGCGGTGCCGGTGTACTGCCGCGACACGCACGCGGAGGCGTCGCCGTCCTTGAGGAATCCGGTGTCGTCCACGACCAGCACGGTCGGGTCGATCGACTCGTGCATCCGCCACGCGATCCTCGCCCGCACATGGGTCCAGTCCCACGGGCTGGAGGTCACGAAATGGGCCAGAGCCTGCCGGTTGCCGTCCTCGCCCAGCCGGGCGGCCATCGGCTCCACCGACTTGCGCCGCCCGTCCAGCAGCAGCCCACGAACATACGCCTGCCCCCAGCGGTGCTGATCGGTGCGCGTGAACGCCTCGAACATCCCCGCGGTGAACGCCACCAGATCCTCCCGGACCTGATCCAACTCCCCAGGTGTCACACACCATCAACGCGCAGAACCCCGCCGGGACACGCCACCAGCGTGTACACCTGACCAAGCCCTACTAGCTCCCAGCTTCGGATCCCGCCGCCATCCCGTTCCCCGCCTCCGACATCGGTTGCGGCGTCAGCCGCCTCAGCCCCTTGCGGTCGTAGTACTTCGCCATCGCGAAGCCGAAGATCAGCGCGAGCACGGCCCCAATGGCGATCATGGCCCAGGCGCGGTAAAGGCCGGCGTCGGCGCGGGCGTCGAAGTACAGGATCGAGCGCACACCGCCGCTGAGCTGCCGCGCGGGTTCGAACCCCCCGAGGAAGCGGTAGACGGTCGGCGTCGCCTGCAGCGGGACGGTCGCACCAGAGGACGGCAGGGCCAGGGCGATGAAGACGAACATCGACACCAGCTGGCCGATGCCGCCGAACGCCGCGTTGATGGCCTGGACGCCGAGGCCGACCGCCAGGCACGCGCAGTAAGAGAAGATCCACAGAAGCGGGATGTGCGATGCGTCCATGCCGAGGATGGCGATGCAGGCCAGCATCACCGTCGAGGTGGTGAGCACCGTGATGCCGGCGGTCATCAGCATCTTCAGCAGCAGGGTCTGGGTCCGGTCGATCGGGACCGTCAGGCGGCGGGTGTGCCAGGGGCCGAGCTCGCTGTCGGCGTAGCCGAGCGCGCTGTCCACGCCGGAATTGATCACGTTGCCTCCGACGAAGCCGGCCAGGATCAGCAGCAGGGTGTAGTAAAACGCGGTCAGGCCCAGGCCGCTGTCCTGGCCGATGGCGTGGCCCACCTGCGTAGTCACCGCCACCGGGTCGGCCAGCAGCAGGTGCGTGGTGGGGTCGGCGCCGGGCACCGCCGCGGTCAGCTGCTTGCCGATGGCCAGCGACGCCCGGTGGGCCGCGACCTGGTTGATTTGGGACGCCAGCGACGAGCCCAGGCTGCCCAGCCCCGGGTTGGTCAGGACCGTGATGGTCGGGCGCACCGTGGTCTGCGTCGTGGTGAGCGCCTCGACCGAGGCGGTGAAGTCCGGCGGGATCACCAGTGCCCCGTAGACCTTGCCCGAGGCCAGCATGTTCTGCGCCTCGGCTGGGCTGACCTGCTTCCATTGCGCCGAGCTCGACGGCGAGCCCGCGACCACCGCCTGCGCCACCTGCGTGCCCAGCTTCAGCTGCTGGCCGGGCGGCGGGGCGCCGGTGTCGGCGTTGACCAGGGCGATCGGCAGGTGGTGGAGGTTGCCGATCGGGTTCAGGATGCCGCCCATGTAGAGCAGCGCCAGGAACAGCGTAACCAGCGTAGCCAGGGCGGAGGGGAACACCCACAGCTTCGGACGGAGCACCAGCGCGGTGGCACGCACGAGGCCGGGGGGCATGGCCGGGGTCACGATCGCGACCGTAGCACCGCGCCGCGGGTTAAGCCGGGTGCGACCCGTGCGAAGGTACTGCGGCGGTATATCGAACGGCGGGATCGGAAGGATGCGGCCCGGATCCGATCCGTGGTCTTCGATGTCGGCGAGACACTCACGGCCGACTCAACGTTCTGGCTGCCGCTGTCGCCGGGAACCAGACGACCGCCGCAAGGGCGGCGCCTGCCGGCCGCGGCGCACCCCACTGGCCCAGGAGCAGTACGTAGTGCTCCGGGGTGGACGACGAACCGGGGCGTACCTCCAATCGGGCCTGTACCGTGGGCGGGCCGTGGCGCCCGGGCGAACACTGACGCCATGACAGCAGAGTCTGAATCCTCCCCGCGGTTCGCCGACGTCGTGTTCACTTCCGGCGTGGTGCTGACGATGAATCCCGATCAGCCACAGGCCGAGGCGGTCGCGGTGCGGGACGGCCGCATCGTGGCGGTCGGTACGGGCGCCGAGATCGAACCGCTGACCGACAGCTCGACGCGGATCGTCGACCTGGGCGGCCGGTGCCTGATGCCCGGTTTCGTCGAGCCGCACGGCCACGTCTGCGAGGAAGCCGTCGTGCTCGGACCGTCCGTCGACGACATCCGGCCGGCGACGATCCCCGCCGCCGACGACGTGGTGGCGGCCATCAAGGCAGCGGTCGCCAAGCGCGGCGAAGGCGGAACCTGCTGCTACGGCTGGGACCCGCTTCTGCAGAAGGGACTCCCGACCCCGGATCTGGCCTGGCTGGACTCGGTGGCGCCCGACACGCCCCTGGTGATCATGCACAACTCCGGGCACCTGGCCTTCTTCAACAGCGCCGCGGCGACATGGCTCGGGCTGTCGAAGGACACGCCGGATCCCGCTGGCGCACGCTTCGGCCGCACCGCCGGTGGCTCGCTCGACGGCACCGCGTACGAAGCGGCGGCTGTCGGGGCGTGCCTGCATCCGTTCATGCCGAAGGACGGCAACTGGCCGGCCGTGCTGAACGCCGAGTACGCGCGGCTGAACATGGCCGGGATCACCATGTGCTCGGACATGTCCTTCGACGCCCGGCTGCGACCGGCGCTGGCCGCCAGCAGCCCGACCGTCAGGGTGCGGTTGTACGAGATGTCGGGGCCGAAGATGGGATCGGACATCACCCCGGACAACGGCGACGACCTCGTCAAGCAGGTCGGCATCAAGACCTGGGCCGACGGCTCGCCCTGGATCGGGAACATCGCCACCTCCTTCCCCTACCTCACCAACGACACCACCCGGGCCCTGGGCCTGGAGCCGAACCACCGCGGCCGGGCCAACTACACGCCTGAGCAGCTGACGGCGATCGGCGAGGCGTACTTCCCGGCCGGTTGGCAGCTGGCCTGCCATTGCCATGGCGACGACGCCGTGGACATGGTCCTGGACGTGTGGGGGAAGCTGCTCGCCGCGCATCCGCGGGACGACCACCGGCTGCGCCTGGAGCACGTCGGCACCATGCGCCCGGACCAGTTCGAGCGGGCCGCAGCCCTCGGCATCACCGCCTCGATCTTCGTCGACCACCTGTACTACTGGGGTGACGTCCTCGTCGACGACCTGTTCGGACCCGAGCACGGCGCGCACTACGCGAACGCCGGCTCGGCCCTGAAGGCGGGTCTGCGGATCTCCTTCCACAACGACGCCCCGGTCACGCCGGCCGAGCCGCTGCGGAACATCACCGAGGCGGTGACGCGGCAGTCGAAGTCGGGTCGGGTCCTGGCGCCCGAAGAACGGATCACTGTCGACCAGGCTCTGCGGGCGCAGACCATCGACCCCGCCTGGCAAATGTTCGCCGACGACATCACCGGCTCCATCGAGGTCGGGAAGTACGCCGACTTCGTTGTCCTGGACGCGGACCCGCACACCGTCGAACCGGCACTCATCGCGGACATCCTCGTCGACGCCACGTGGCTGGCCGGACAGTGCGTCTACAGCCGACACGCCCCGGGCGAAACCGAATCCTGATGGCTTCATCACCCGGACCGACCTGGCCTTCCACGCCGAACCACCATGGACACCGCAAGAGCCCGACTCAACAGCTCTCGACCGGCTCTTGCGGTGTGACTCGCAGCTAAAGATTTGCATCACTGCGCGATGCGCGGGCACTCCGGGCCGGCGGGATGCCGACCCTTCGGGCCTTGACCGGGCCGTGGCCTCTTCGGGGCACTCGGATGCGAAGAGAACGGTGCCCCTTCGGGACCCTGCGAACGCGCACTCGATGTGGCGCTCTCGGTGGCCTGAGCGGCTTCCGGGGCGGTGGCCAGGCGGTCGGCGGTGGTGGTCAGCGGGGTGAGCCGCTTGGTCAGTGATGCTTCCCCGGCGCGCACCTGTGCCAGGACGGCGGTGAGCCGGCTCTCCTGCTGGGCCGGCAGGGTGTTGCGTGAACCGTTCCGCGTCACGGATCGCGTCCCGGACCGCCGCCACCGACCGCGTCGCGGGCCGGGAGCGCGTCTCGCACCGCCACCGCCACCGCCACCGCCAGCCGTGTCCGGGTCCGGGTCCGGGTCCGGGTCGTGCTGTCCTCAAGGTGCCGGGCATCTTCGTGCACGTGCTTTCCCGGTGACCGGGTGCGCGCTGCCTGCCAGGATGTCCGGTGTCGGCAGGAACTGCACCCGGCAGTGCCCGGCTCCGACCACTTCCCGGTCGCCACCGCGTAGTTGGAGTCTGCCGTGCCGCGGTTCGCCGCTGTCCTGCTCGTTGCCCTGATCGTCATCGGTGCCGGCGCCGCCGTGTCGGCCCCGGCCCCCCGACCCTTGGGAACGCCGGCCTTACCCGGCCCGCCGTTCCGATAAGCCCGCACGTCCACTCTGCCCGTACTGCGGCTGGGCCCGTTTCGGCTCGTCCCGCGGTTGGGGCCTTTCACCTCGTCCTGTGACCACAAGGGGGATTTGGCATGCCTGGAATCATCAGACGCTTCGCCGGCGCCGCGGCTGTGCTGGCGACCGTGGCGGGCGGGCTCACCTTCGCCGCCGCCGGCCCGGCCTCGGCCTCGGGCTGGGGCTGCTCGGGCAGCGAGGTCAGCGGTTCCCCGTACACGCTGGCCAGCGGCGGCTCCGTGTACAGCTACGCCCACCTGTTCTACGACTCCTCGACCGGCCGCAACTGCGCGGTGAACGTCAAGGTCGGCCGCTTCTCCGGGGTGGCCAGCTACACCGATGTCGAGCTCGACGAGTGCGCCGAGGACACCCCCGGCACCTGCACCCCGCTCACGAAGGACCAGGACTGGAAGACGACCTACCAGTACTACGCCGGCCCGGTGTCGGTGCCCGGCCGTGGCCACTGCGTGCGCCTGTCCGCGGAGACCGACGACAGCATAGGCGAGTGGTACGCCACCTACGACAGCGGCGGGGGCTTCCACTGCTGACCCCGGCGGCGGCCGGCACCAGCCCCTTGGCCGGTCATGGTCCTCGGCCAGGCGCAGCGATGTGTGCGGTCGTGGAGCAGGCCGATGGTGCGGGCCGGGCCGGGGTGGGCTGTCGCCGGATACGGGTTCAGTCGGCCGGCGGTCCTCCATCGGTCGGGCTGCGGCTGGACCGTGTCAGTCCTGCCCGGCCCGCTTCGACGCCCGGGGGGGGTTCGCCGCTCGGCGGCGGCCCCCGGCTCCGCTGCACCCCCGGCCCTGGCGCGGGGCGCGGGGGCCGGCGCCGTAGGGCCTGGTCTTCGCGCGCGGCCCGGGCTGATAGGCGGCCGGGGCCGTCCGGGGGGGGGGAGTGC
>NZ_JBHYKG010000288.1:0-11009 GCF_042741245.1 Kitasatospora sp. NPDC058965 | reverse complement strand
GCACCGGGTCCGTGCCGGGAACGCGCATGAGGACGGCGTGAGGCGGGCGTGACAGCCGGATGAGAATCCGCGCGGGCGGCCCGCGGTGGGCCGCCGGGCGGGGTCGGCGGGCGCACACTGGGGGCGAGAGGGAAGGTGGTGCGAGATGTTCCATCGCCACTTCCATCATGTCGGTTGGTCCGGCACCTGGTGGCCGGGGTTCTGGCTGTTCCTGATCGGCTTCGTGGTGCTGGCGGCGCTGCTGACCGTGCTGATCGTGCTGGTGGCACGCCGGAGGGAGGCGCACCGCGCGGTGCCGGCGGGGGCGGACCGGGGCACCGGGCCGCAGCGGATCCTCGCCGAGCGGTACGCCCGCGGCGAGCTGGACGAGGAGGAGTACCGCCGCCGCCTGGAGATCCTGCGCGAGCCACCGGGACCGGACCCGAGCGGCTGACCCCGCGGGCCGCGGCGCGACCTCAGCCCTCGACGGCCCGGGGGACCGGCGGCAGGTCCGTGGCGCGCAGCAGACCGTGGATCGGACCCAGCGCGGGCCGCCGACGCCCGGTCAGCTGGTCGACGACGACGGCGCAGCCCGCCCACCGGGCCCCGCAGCCGAGCGCCAGCTCCCGCACCGCGGCGGCCTGGCTGCCGGTCTCGATCCAGTCGTCCACCAGCAGCACCCGGTCCTGCGCGGTCAGCGCGTCCCGCCGCAGCCGCAGGGTGTGCCGCAGGCCGCGGTAGTCCGGGTCGGTGTCGCGCGCCAGCTTCGGGCCCGGGAAGAGCCCGCCCGCCTTGCGCACCGGCACGAACCCGACGCCGAGCTGCACCGCCGCGGCCCCGCCGAGCAGGAACCCGCGCGACTCCACCCCGACCACGGCCGTCACGCCGGCCCGGCGGAACGGCTCCACCAGCCCGCGCACCACGGCCGCCAGCGCCGGGCCGTCCCGGAAGACCGCCCAGACGTCGGCATGCCCGCCGTCCCAGCGGAAGTGCTCCAGCACCGCCTCCCGTGCACTGATCAGCTCCATGCGCCGAGTGTGACGATCCGCCTGACGCACCCTCAACCGGTTTACGGCGGCGCCGGGGGCCACCGGTGGGCGGTGGGGTCGGGGGACCCGGCGTCAGTGGGACCGGCCGATCAGGACCCGCTCGCCGGTGTGCTCGCAGTGGTAGCCGGCCTCGGCCAGCACCGCCGCGATGCGCAGGGTGTTGCGGAAGGCCGAGGAGCGGGCCGCGGCGCAGGCCCGGGTGCGGACGGGGGCGGGCCAGGTCTGGTGTCCCGCCGCGGGGTCCGGGGCGCCCTGCCAGGACACGGTCACCCCGTGGGCCAGGGCGGTCACCACGGCGCCGTCGGACTCGTGGCCGTGGCCGGCGAGGGGCAGGCCGGCCCGGCGCAGCGTGTCGCTGACGGAGTCGAGCAGAGTCGGGAATCCAGGCATGGGTCCACGCTACAAGCTGAACGTTACGTGAACGTATAATGACATTACTCTCTGGTGACCGCGTGGCGAGCAGCGTCGCGAGGGTCGACACCTCACGGGTGGGTCCAGGGCGCCGCCCGCAGGTCACCGGTGCTGCGGCGGTCGCGGGCGGGTGACGGTTCGTCGGCCGCCCGGCCGACCGCGATCATCGAGACGATCGCCCAGCCCGGGGCGGGCCGGAACTCGGCCGTCAGGGCGTCCAGGTCGAAGGCCCGGAACTGGTGCGAGGCCAGGCCCAGCGCCTCGGCCTGGAGGGTCAGGTGGGCGACGGCCTGCCCGAGGTCGTAGTCGGCGAACTCGGAGTACAGCAGGGCCGAGTCGTCCACCGTGCGCCGGGTCAGCGCCACGATCAGCAGCCCCGCGTCGGTGGCCCACCGGGCGGAGCTGGGTGCGAGGTGGCGCAGCACCCGGGCGTGGTCCGCCTCGCCGGGACGCGCGGTGCGGAACCCCCAGGGCTGGGAGTTCCCGGCGGACGGCGCCCACCGGGCCGCCTCCAGCAGCAGCTCCAGCGCGTGGTCGTCGACCACGCCCGACGGATCGAACCGGTACGGGCTGAACCGGCCGGCCAGCAGCGGGTGGAGGCCGGGCGGCAGCGGGCGGCCCGGCTCGGGCCGCGGAAGATCGTCGAGCACGTGACGGTGCAACAGCGGCCCCGGGCGGCGCATTCCGCCGGCCCGCCCCGGCCCGCACCGGGCCGGTGCCGCGACCCGCCCGACGGTCGGTCAGTCGGCGGCGACGGCCGCCGGTTCCTTGGCCGCGGGCAGCCCGCTGGTCAGGTCCTCCGCGATCAGCCGCTTGGCGATGGTGTCCACCGCGGCCCGCAGCTCCGCGCTGCGGGGGCGGCCGACCTCCTCCTCCAGGCGGGAGTTGAGCCAGTCCGACCAGGCGCCGGTCAGGGTGGCGACCTCCACCGAGCCGGACGCGGTGTGGCTCAGGTAGTCGTACTCCCGGGTCAGGTAGCCCTCGGTGACCATCCGCTCGAAGACCGGCTCCAGCACCTCCGGCGGCAGCTTCTTGCGGGCCGCGATCAGGCCCAGCCGGGCGTGGCCGACCGCCCGGTTGAACAGGTCGACCTCCATCAGCGCCCAGGCCCCGGCCAGGTCCACCCGCGCGTCGGACCGGGCCAGGATGCCGCGCGCGGTGTCCAGGTCGGCCCGGCGGATGATCCGGCAGACGCTGGACTCCAGGTACTGGGCCGAGTCGCTGCCGTTGGGCTGCGCGAACCCCTCGCCCATGTCGGTGGAGGCGGCCCGGACGCTGTCGCGCAGCTGGACCTGCTTGAGGAAGAGCGAGACCACGAAGCCCAGCAGCGCCACCGGCACCGTCCACAGGAAGACGGTGTGCAGCGCGTCCGAGTAGGCGGCGATGATCGGCGCGGCCTGCGCCTTCGGCAGGCTGTGCAGCCCCTCCGGGCTCTGCGCGGCCTTGGCCAGCACGGCGGGGTTCGCCCCGGTCAGCCGGGCGGAGGCGGCCACCCCCGCGGCCAGGTTGGTCTTGAGGGTGTTGGCGTAGATGGTGCCGAAGACCGCGGTGCCGAAGGAGCTGCCGATGGTGCGGAAGAAGGTGACGCCGGAGGTGGCGGTGCCCAGGTCCGCGTAGTCCACGGTGTTCTGCACCGCGATGGTCAGCACCTGCATGCACAGCCCGATGCCCAGGCCCAGCACGAACATGTAGACCGAGGCGAGCCAGGTGCTGGTGCTCGGCTTGAGCAGCGAGAGCAGGTAGAGCCCGCAGGCCATCACCAGGGAGCCGACGATCGGGAAGTACCGGTACTGGCCGGTCTGGCTGACCACGTTGCCGCTGAAGACCGAGGCGATCAGCAGCCCGATCACCATCGGCAGCGTGCGCACCCCGGAGACCGTGGCCGAGTCGCCGTCCACGTACTGCAGGAAGGTGGGCAGGAAGGTCATCGCGCCCAGCATCGCGAAGCCCACGATGAAGCTGAGCACCGAGCAGACCGCGAACACCGGGGTGCGGAACAGGCGCATCGGCAGCATCGGCTGGGCGGCCCGGGTCTCCACGAAGCAGAACGCGGCCAGCGCGACGGCGCCGCCGACGAACAGGCCGACGATCAGCGGCGAGCCCCAGGCGTACTCGTTGCCGCCCAGGCTGGTGGCCAGGATCAGCGCGCTGGCGCCGACCGTGACCAGGGCGATGCCCAGGTAGTCGATCACCGGCCGGACGCCCGCCCGCACCGAGGGCAGGGTCCGGGCGGCCGCGATCACCACCACCACGGCGATCGGCACATTGACGTAGAAGGCCCAGCGCCAGGTGAGGTGGTCGGTGAAGAGCCCGCCGAGCAGCGGGCCGATCACGGTGGCCACGCCGAAGACGGCGCCGATCGCGCCCTGGTACTTGCCGCGCTCGCGCAGCGGGATGACGTCCGCGATCAGTGCCATCGAGGTGACCATCAGCCCGCCGGCGCCGACCCCCTGGACCGCCCGCCAGGCGATCAGCAGCGACATGTTGGTGGCCAGGCCGCAGAGGAAGGAGCCGGTGATGAAGACGACCGCCGAGAGCTGGAAGACGATCTTGCGGCCGAACAGGTCGCCGAACTTGCCGACCAGCACGGTGGCCACCGTCTCGGCGAGCAGGTAGGAGGTCACCACCCAGGACATGTGGGCGGCGCCGCCGAGGTCGGCCACGATCGTGGGCAGCGCGGTGCCGACGATCGTCTGGTCCAGGGCGGCCAGCAGCATGCCGAGCACGATGGTGGCGAAGACGATGTTGCGCTGGCGCACATCGAGGACGGGCGGGGCGGCCTGCGGTGTCTCGGTGCGCGTCGTCGTCATAGCGGCAGGCTCACACCGGTGGTGCGGGGGCGCGAGCCGGGGCGCCCACAACGGTGAGTCAGCCGGCCGTCCACGGAGCCGGTTCGACAGTTTCACGAAATCTGTCAAGAAGGGGGCGTCAGGGGTCTGGTCGGCCCTCGGGTCTTATTGTACCGTGCGTCAATAAGACCCCGGTGGGAGCGCGGCACGAAAGGTAGCGCCATGGCGAAGACGGGCACGGCCCCGCACAGGCACGGGCACACGACGGCGGACGAGGACGTGTCGCAGCGACTGCTCGACTCGGCCGCGGTGCTCTCCTACGACCCGGCGGTGGAGGTCGACTGGGACGCCCCGCTGGACCCGGCGCACCACGGCCTCAACCCCGAGTGGAGCACCCTCTACGGCACCCGGCTGTGGAGCGAGATGACCGAGGAGCAGCGGGTCACGCTGACCCGGCACGAGGTCTGCTCGATCATGAGCACCGGCATCTGGTTCGAGATGATCCTGCAGCAGATGGTGCTGCGCGACCAGTACTTGAAGAACCACGGCAGCGCCGAGTTCCGGTTCGCGCTGACCGAGATCGCCGACGAGTGCCGGCACTCGATCATGTTCGCCCGCGCCTGCGAGAAGATGGGCGCTCCCGCGTACACCCCGATCCGCCCGGTCGCCGAGGCGGCCCGCGCCTTCAAGACGCTGGCCACCGGCGAACTCGCCTACGGCGGCATCCTGGTGGCCGAGGAGGTGCTGGACGTCATGCAGCGCGACTGGATGCGCGGCGAGGACGTGCTGCCGATCGTGCGGGCCACCTCCCGGATCCACGTGGTCGAGGAGTCCCGGCACATGAAGTTCGCCCGCCAGGAGATCCGCGAGCGGCTGCGCTCGGCCGGCCCGGTGCGCCGGCGCACCAGCGCCACCGGCATCGCCGTGGCGGCCGCCGTGATCCTCACCAGCATGGTGAACAAGGGCGTCTACGCCGCCGCCGGGCTGGACACCGGGCGCGCCGTGGCCGAGGTGCGGGCGAGCACCCACCGCAAGGCGATGATGCGCACCAGCTCGTCCCACCTGATGGCCTTCCTGGCCGACGCCGGCCTGCTGACCCGCTCCTCGGCGGCGATCTACCAGCGGCTGCACATGCTCTGAGGCGCGCCCGGCGCCCTCCGCACCCCCAAGGAACCCCCAGTGGCCTACGCGATCACCCAGACCTGCTGCACCGATGCCACCTGCGTGTCGGTCTGCCCGGTCAACTGCATCCACCCCACGCCCGAGGAGCCCGGGTTCGCCACCGCGGAACTGCTCCACATCGACCCCGAGGCCTGCATCGACTGCGGCGCCTGCGCGGACGCCTGCCCGGTGGACGCGATCTTCCCGGTGGACCGGCTGGCCGGCTCGCTGGCGGGGTACGGCGAGCTCAACCGGCAGTACTACCGGGAGAACCCGACCGACCACGCGTGGGGCGCGCCGCAGTTCCCGCGCAGCGCACCGGACCGGGTGGGCACGCTGCGGGTGGCCGTGGTCGGCACCGGCCCCGCCGCCGCGTACACCGCGCAGACCCTGCTGCGCGCGGCCGGCGCCGAGGTGACGGTGCTGGACCGGCTGCCGGTGGCCGGCGGCCTGCTGCGCCACGGGGTGGCGCCCGACCACCAGTCCACCAAGCGGATCGGCGACGGCTTCGCCCAGCTGTGGCACCACCCCAGGCTGCGCCTGCACCTCAACGTCGAGGTCGGGCGCGACCTGAGCCACGAGGAGCTGGCCGCGCACCACGACGCGGTGGTCTACGCGGTGGGCGCCGGCCGCGAGCGGCGGCTCGGCGTGCCCGGCGAGGAGGTCGCGCTGCCCGTCAGCACCTTCGTGGGCTGGTACAACGCCGAGCCGACGGTGCCCGCCGACGCGGTCGACCTGTCGGGGGAGCGGGTGGTGCTGATCGGCAACGGCAACGTGGCCCTGGACGTGGCGCGGATCCTGGTCACCGACCCCGACGAGCTGGCCGCCACCGACATCGCCGACCACGCGCTCGCGGCGCTGCGGGCCGGACGGGTGCGCGAGGTGGTGCTGCTGGCCCGGCGCGGCCCGGAGCACGCCGCGTACACCCGGCCGGAGTTCCTGGCGCTGCGCGGGCTGCCGGGGGTGGCGGTCGTGGTGGACGGCGAAGCCGGCGGCCGGGGCGACGGCAAGGCCGCACTGCTGGACGGCCTGCCGCACGAGCGGATCGACTGGCGCGAGCCGCCGCCCGCCGGGCGCCGGATCGTGCTGCGCTTCGACGCCCCGCCGGTGGCACTGCGCGCCGACGGGGTGGAGCTGGCCGGTGGCGAGCTGGTCCCGGCCGACCTGGTGGTGCGCTCGATCGGCTACCGCGGCACGCCGGTGCCCGGGCTGCCGTACGACGAGGCGGCCGGGACCGTCGCGCACCGGGACGGACGGGTGGTGCCGGGGGTGTACGTGGTCGGGTGGGCCAAACGCGGCCCGTCCGGCGGGATCGGCAGCAACCGGGCCTGCGCCGAGCAGACGGTGCACGCGCTGCTGGACGATGCCGAGGCCGGCCTGCTGACCGCACCGGACGGCGAGCCGGACGCGTTCGCCCGCCTGGTCCGCCGGCGCCGCCCCGAGGCCACGGGGCTGCGCGAGCTGGTCGCGATCGACCGGGCCGAGCGGGCCCGCGGCGCGGCGCTCGGCCGCCCGCGGGTGAAGCTGGCCAGCGTGCCCGAGCTGCTGGCGGCGGGCCGGCGGTTCGGGCGGGGCTGAGGCGGGCCGGCCGGGGCGCTCCGGCCCGGCGGTGGCTCAAGGGGCCGGGGCGCCGCCGCTCACGGGGTCGGACAGCAGGTGCTCACGGGGCCGGGACACAGCTGCTCACGGGGCCGGGAAGTAGCTCGGGAAGCGCGGCGCCAGCCACGGCCTGCGGCCCCAGGAGAGGGTCTGCAGGCGGGCCAGCGCCTGCAGCGGGGTGCGCCGGCCCAGCGCGAGCAGCAGGAAGGTGACGGGCTCGCAGCTGATCGTGCAGTCCGCACGGCGCGGCGGCTCCTGACTGACCGTCACCCCGCCGTCGGCTATCGCCACCCCGAACCGCGACCCGCCGCGCAGGCTGACCGCGAAGGCGGCGCGCACCCCCGCCGTGGTCCGCGGATCCAGCACCCGGGGCATCGCCAGGTGCAGGAAGGGCAGGCAGAGTTCCACCCGCTCACGGTCGATCATGTGCGGCCGGCCCAGCGCGCGGGCCAGGTCGTAGCCGTGCCCCAGCTGGTGGGTGAGCAGGTACGAGCCGAAGACGGCCAGGTCCATCGGCCCCATCGGGGTCAGCACCGCCTCGTCGGCCGGCCGGGCGGACACGGCCGCGCCGAAGGCCCGGGCCTGCTCCTCGATGACCTCGGCCAGCGCCACCGGGTCGCGCTCCGGGAAGGCGGCCAGCGACGCCTCGTTGGCCTCGGCGAGCCCGCCGGGCGTGCCGTCCCCGTACACCGGGTGCTCGGTGCCGGCCGCCAGCTCGGCCATCAGCAGGTTGGCCAACGCCAGGTGCGCGGCCGCCTCGCCGACCGTCCAGGTCGCGCCGGGGACCGGACGGTCCGGGTCGGCCCCCGCCCGCAGCAGCCGGCCGATCGCCTCGGCGGTGGCGGTATTGGCCGTGATCAGCGCGGCGGGCACGGACGCGGGTGCGGTCATGGGGGTGAAGCCTGGCCCATCCGCGCGCGGCTGTCCACCGTTCCTAGAGACTGAGTGGAAGTGAGTCCTGTTGCCAGGACCCGTGCTCGGCCGAACGCCCCGAACGGTCTTGGGTGTTCTGGTCCACCGCGTTCCTGCCGCGTCCGGCGCGCACGGATCGTGTCCGTGGTCCGGGGATGCGGGGGCGGTTTCCCTCACTCCCTCGGTCGCCGGGTCGGGCCTGGGCGGTCCGATGCCCGTGCACATCGCTCTGGTGTGCACGGGGCGGTGCCGTCCGTCGCCTGATCCGGTGACCGAGGGCGCGCCTGCCGATGGCCACCGAGGCGGCGGCGTGTCGGCTGGTCCTGCGGTTTGCGGTGGTGAGCGGCTTCTGCCAGTGTTCCGCGCCCCACCTGGAGGTGTAGGCGGGATCGACGGCGATCACGCCGAGCCCGGCTTCCGCGCACATGCTCAGCAGACGCGCGCGGAGTCTGCCGGTGGGGATGCCCGAGACGAGCTGCCGAAAGCGCTTCTTGCGGCCGTGCTTCTCCCGGGTCCTGGAGTCGGTGAAGTCCAGGTCTTCGACGGCGACGGCCTTGATGCCGGTGGCCTTGGCCCAGTGCAGCAGGCGGGTCAGGGCGTGGCGCAGTTGCGCGTCGCGGTGGGTGGCGGTACCGGTGAGGTCGTAGTCGAAGCGGCGGGGCCCGCCGACCGGGTTGCCGTGCCGGTCGAGCAGCCAGGCGGCGAGGTGGTCGGCGTTGGTGTCCACGCCGACCACGCCCTGTGCCCGCAGCGTCTCCAGCGGTACGACGGGAAGGTCTTTACGGGTCCAACTCGCGTCCAGGTACCAGCGGTCGCGTTGGACGTCCAGGTGGATGCGGTAGGCCACGGACCGGTCGGCCTCGATCCGATCGCGCCACTCCTGGCCCCGGTGCGGGAATCCCACCGTGGCGGCAAGGACGTACCGGCCGTGTTTCGCGTTCGCCAGGTCGGCGAGCGGGGTGGGGAGCTTGATGCTCACTGCGCCGTCGGGGGTGACGCGGATCGTCTCGTTGCCGTAGCGCTTGCCGGATTCCCCGTCGGCGGTCAGGAACCAGCGCGCGCTCTCCCACCGCTCGCGCCACCGGTCCTCGCTCAGGCCGGCGGCGGCCAGGTGGTGACGGGTGTTGAGGATCTTCCGCCCGCCGCGCACCACACTCACCCGGCCCGCTTCACGCTCGGCACGGACGAGCTCGTACCGGTCCTCGAGGGCCGCTAGGCGCCGGGTCTTGACGAACCACTCGTGGCGACTGCGGTAGCCGCCCGGCTCGCCCCGGCGGCCCGCCTCGCCGATCGGCAGGGACAGGCGGTGGCGGATCGTGCGGACGGCCGCGTCCAGGGACAGCAGGTGCGCGTGCTGCGCGCGACGGGACAGGCCCCACTGGTCGTGCGTGCCGGCGGTGACCGATCCGGCCCAGCGCGAGGACGACTGGGCCGTCAGCCCACGCTTGCGCGCGGCCCACGTGTCGGTGGCGTGCTCCAGGCCGTCGCGGCACCGACGCGCCAGATCACCACAGGCCAGCCGACCCATGTGCGCGCCGACCAGCCGCAACACCCTCTCGTCCTCGGGCGTCAGGCCCTTGAGCCGATCACGGATACTCACGCCCGACGGACCGCCCGCGACGAACGGCCGGGCGACGGCACGCAGCGGCCTGTACGGCTCAGCCATGCCCGGCGGCCTCCAACGCCTTGCGGGCACGGTTCTTCGCCGACCGGCGCCCGTACAGCCGCGCGCAGAACGAGGTGAGGACATCCGCCATGTCCTGTACCGGGTCGTCCTCGGCCTCGCCCTCGTCCAGGACGACCAAACGACGGCCCGTCGCGGACAGCGCGGCCTCGATCAGCTCCACGTTCATCCGGCCCAGCCGGTCCCTGTGCTCGACCACGACCGTGGTCACGTCCGGATCGGCCAGAAGCCGCTGCGCCCTGGACCTGGCGCCGTTCATACCCGACCCGATCTCGGACTCCGCGCGCACGACACGATGACCGGCCATGGCCGCCCAAGCGACCAGACGCGCCAACTGCCGTTCCAGATCGGCCCTCTGGTCGTGCGAGGAGACGCGGGCGTACAGGCCCGGACCGCCCACCACCTCCGGTGCGGCATTCGCCCCGATGTTCACCAGAATCGTGCGCGGACCGACCCGCTGAGCCGGTACCGGCAACATCCCGTCGCGGAACCAGCGATACGCGGTCTGCGGATGCACACCCTGCGCCTTCGCCCACTCCGTGAGGTTCACGCTCTGACAACGACACTCACTCACACATGGTTACGCTGCCCTTCCCGACTTCGAAGGCCAGCAGCCGAAGACCCCCTGCGCCGCTCGCCGCCGTTGCCGGAACCGCAACGGTATTTGCCACCCCGCGCGGCCTGGCGCAGCCTGCAGGGGACAGCACTGAGTGCGAGGCCGAGGAGCCGCGATGACCATGGAGCAGGACACCCGGGAGTTCTGGGAGGGCCACTACCGCCGGCGCGAGCGGATCTGGAGCGGGAAGGTGAACCCGGTCTTCGCCGGGATCGTCGAGCCGCTCGCCCCCGGCCGGGCGCTCGACCTGGGCTGCGGCGAGGGTGCGGACGCGGTCTGGCTGGCGCGGCACGGCTGGCAGGTGGACGCCGTGGACGTCTCCGCCACCGCGCTGGAGCGGGCCGCCGGGCACGCCGGGGAGACCGGCACGGCCGACCGGATCGCCTTCCACCAGGTGGACCTGGTCGAGGAGTTCCCCGAGGGGCGGTTCGACCTGGTCTCAGCGCAGTTCCTGCAGTCGCCGCTGGAGTTCCCGCGCGCCGGGGTGCTGCGCCGGGCCTTCGCCGCGCTGAACCCGGGCGGCCTGCTGCTGGTGGTCGACCACGCCGCCGGCCCGCCGTGGTCCGAGCACGCCCACGAGATGGAGTTCCCGACCCCGCAGAGCACCCTGGCCGAGCTGGGCCTGGCCGAGGACGAGGTGCTGGTCGAGCGCGCCGAGACGGTCGAGCGGGCCGCCACCGGTCCGGCCGGCGAGCACGGGCACCTGCTGGACGGGGTGCTGGTGCTGCGCCGCCGTTGAGCTTGGTCTGGACCTGAACTCGCCACCGCCCGGACCGGGTTGGCCTCGTGCCCCCGGTCCGGGCGGTGGC
>NZ_JBHYKG010000287.1:0-11061 GCF_042741245.1 Kitasatospora sp. NPDC058965 | reverse complement strand
TAGGGGGGGGGCCGGCCGCCGCGGGGGGGGGGGGGGGGGCGCCCCCCCCTGGGGGGGGGGCGGGGGCGGCGGCCGCCCCCCGGCCGCCGCCCCGTTCCGGGCGCCCCCCCCCCCCCGGCGGTAGGACCGCCGGGCGGGCGCGGGTGACTCCGCTCCGGGGCTCAGCCGTCCAGGCGGCGCCGGCTGAGCCAGGCGACCATCTCGGGGTCGCGGTGGTCGAAGAACAGCGTCGCGCCGGTGTCCAGGGCGGCAACGGCGGCCATCTGGTCGTCGGTCAGGGCGAAGTCGAAGACGTCGATGTTCTGCGCCATCCGGTCCGGGTTGACCGACTTGGGGATGGTGACGATGTCGCGCTGGATCAGCCAGCGGAGCACCACCTGGGCCACGGACTTGCCGTGTGCCGCGCCGATCCCGGCGAGGACGGGGTGGGTGAACAGGTCGTTCCGGCCCTCCGCGAAGCCGCCCCACGCCTGGTGCCGGACGCCGT
Organism: Kitasatospora sp. NPDC058965; assembly: GCF_042741245.1. NCBI lineage: Bacteria > Bacillati > Actinomycetota > Actinomycetes > Kitasatosporales > Streptomycetaceae > Kitasatospora > Kitasatospora sp. NPDC058965. The sequence goes on along the minus strand of NZ_JBHYKG010000287.1, from coordinate 10,574 downwards.
GCTCGCGCATGAGGGCGTGGTCGGCGGTGCGCTGGAAGAACGGGTGGGTCTCGATCTGGTTGACCGCCGGGGCGATCTCGTTGTTGAGGACCAGGTCGAGGAGCCGGTCGGGGGAGAAGTTGGCGACGCCGATCGCCCGGGCCAGGCCCTCGCGGTGGACGGCCTCCATGGCGCGCCATTGGCCGTACACGTCGCCGTAGGGCTGGTGCATCAGGTAGAGGTCGACGTGGTCGAGGCCGAGCCTGGTCAGCGACGTCTCGAAGGCGCGGCGGGTGTTGCGCTCGGCCGGGGCGTCCTGGATCCAGAGCTTGGTGGTGACGAACAGGTCCTCGCGCGGGATGCCGCTGCGCCTGATCGCGAGGCCGACGGCCTCCTCGTTGCCGTAGGCGGCCGCGGTGTCCAGCAGGCGGTAGCCGGCGGCGAGGGCCGAGCCGACGGCCTGCTCGGTCCGGTCGGCCGGGATCTGGTAGACGCCGAAGCCGAGGATCGGCATCCGGGCGCCGGTGTTCAGGGTGACGTGCTGCACGGGGGCTCCTGGAGTCGGCCGGGTGGAAGGGCGCGGGTCGGGCCCGGTCATCAGCGCTCCATCATCCGCATGCCGGCCTCGTTGTGGGTGTCGCCGGCAGCCGGGGGCAGGTTGCTCAGCGTGGCGAGCTGGGAGTCGGTGAGGTGGACGGCGTCGGCGGCGGCGTTCTCCTCGATCCGGGCCACCCGGCGGGTGCCGGGGATGGGGGCGATGTCGTCGCCCTGGGCGAGCAGCCAGGCGAGGGCGACCTGGGCCGGGGTGGCGCCGATCGCGGCGGCGAGCGCGGCGACCCGGTCGGCCAGCTGCAGGTTGTGCTCGAAGTTCGCGCCGGAGAACCGCGGGTTGTCGGCGCGGAAGTCGCCCGGGTCGAACTGCCCGGTGGAGCGGATGGCGCCGGTCAGGAAGCCGCGCCCGAGCGGCGAGAAGGGCACGAAGCCGATGTTGAGCTCGCGGAGCACGGGCAGCACGCGGGCCTCGGGGTCACGGGTGAACAGCGAGTACTCGGACTGGACCGCGGTGATCGGGTGCACCGCGTGGGCGCGGCGGATGGTCTCGGGGCCGGCTTCCGAGAGGCCGATGTGCCGGATCTTGCCCTCGGTGACCAGCTCGGCCAGCGCCCCGACGGTCTCCTCGATCGGCGTGCCCGGGTCGACCCGGTGCTGGTAGTAGAGGTCGATGCGGTCGGTGCCCAGCCGGGTGAGGGAGCCCTCGACAGCCGCCCGGACGTTGGCCGGGCTGCTGTCGGTGGCGCCGGGGCGGCCGGTGTGGGAGACGAGGCCGAACTTGGTGGCGAGCACCACCTGGTCGCGGCGGCCCTTGAGGGCGCGGCCGACGAGCTCCTCGTTGGTGTACGGGCCGTAGACCTCGGCGGTGTCCACGAGGGTGACGCCCAGCTCCAGGGCGCGGTGGACGGTGCGCACGGACTGGTCGTCGTCGGTGCCGGCGCCGGTGTAGCCGTGGGACATGCCCATGGCTCCCAGGCCGATCCGGGAGACGTCCAGGTCGCGCAGGCGGATGTGCTTCACGGGAGGGTCCTCTTCGTTGGCTGGTCGATGCCGGTCGGCCCGGTAGCTGGTGCAGGCCAGGCGGGCGGGGACGAGCGGTACGGGGGATCGGGTCAGAGCGCCTGGCCGGCGGGGCGGAGCAGGATCTCGTGGATGGCCAGGTGCCGGGGGCGCTGGAGGGCGAAGGTGATGACCTCGGCCACGTCCTCGGCGGTGACCTCGGCGACGCCGTACAGCTCCTGGGCGCCCTGCCGGGTCGCCTCGTGGGTGATGTGGGTGGGCAGCTCGGTGGCGACGACGCCGGGCTCGATCACGGTGACGCGGACGTCCGGCAGCAGCTCCTTGCGCAGCGACTCCGACCAGCCGTTCATGCCGAACTTGGTGGCCGCGTACACGCCGCTGCCGACGTTGGCGACCCGGCCGGCGACCGAGGAGATGTTCACCAGGTCGCCGCCGCCGTCCTTGAGCAGGTCGAGGAACACCTCGGTGGCCGTGATGGCGCCGAGCAGGTTGACCTCGATCATCGTGCGGTAGTCGGCGCGCTGCTCGGCGGAGAACGGGCCGAGCAGCATGACCCCGGCGTTGTTCACCAGCACGTCCGTGCCGCCGAAATCTCGCTTCACCTGTTCGGCCGCCGCGACCAGGGCGGCGCGGTCGGTGACGTCGGCGGGGACGGCGATCGCGCCGGCGCCGAGTTCGTCGGCGAGGGCCTTGATGCGGTCGGTGCGGCGGGCGAGGAGCGCGACCCGGTAGCCCGCGGCGTGCAGGGACCGGGCGGTCGCGGCGCCGATCCCGGAGGAGGCCCCGGTGATGACGGCGACGCGTCCCGGCTGCTGGTCCTGGCTCATGGTGTGTCCTGTCCTTCGTGCTGGTGGCGTGGGGCGGCCCACGGCCGTCGTCGAGCGGTGGGCGTTCGGTGTCCGGTGGTCCGAAAGGTCCGGACCGCCCCGACCCAGCCATTCCAGCACCGGCCCGGAGGGGGCGCGAGGGACCGGTTATCCGTGTACTGGCAGTCCCTCCTCCAGGTCCCCGACCGGCCGTACCGTGGACGACATGGACAACCAGGCCGAGGTGCGGGACTTCCTGCGCACCCGACGCGACCGGATCACCCCCGAGCAGGCGGGGATCATCGGGGGCGGCCGCCGCCGGCTGCCCGGCCTGCGCCGCGAGGAGGTCGCCATGCTCGCCGGGATGAGCAGCGACTACTACGCGAAGATCGAACGCGGGCACCTCGCCGGAGTCTCTCCCGAGGTGCTGGACGCCCTGGCCCGGGCGCTGCGCCTGGACGAGGCGGAGACCGAGCACCTGCACGACCTCGCCCGGGCCGCGAACCCCTCGCCGGGCCGGCGCCGCTCCCGCCCCGCCCAGTCGACCATCCGGCCCTCGCTCCAGCGCTTCCTCGACGCGATCACCGGGGCACCCGCCTGGATCGTCGACCAGCGGGCCGACATCCTCGCCACCAACCCGCTCGCCCGGGCCCTGCTCGCCCCGCTGCTCGGGGACCCGGACGCCCGCCACAACAGTGCGCGGTTCATCTTCCTCAGCCCCGCCGCGCGCACCTTCTACCCGCAGTGGGAGCACGCCGCCGACGCCTCCGCCGCGAACCTGCGCACCGCCGCCGGGCGGAACCCGCGGGACAAGGCGCTGACCGACCTGATCGGGGAACTCGCGGCCCGCAGCGACGCCTTCAGCACCCGCTGGTCCGCCCACCAGGTCCGCCTGCACCGCACGGGCACCAAGCAGATCCACCACCCCGACGTGGGCGACCTCGAATTCGTCTACGAGGGCGTCGAGTTGCCCGACCACCCCGGGTGGATGATGTACGCCTACACGAGTGCACCGGGATCCCCGACCGAGGAACGGGTCGCTCTCCTCGGCAGCCTCGCCGCCACCCGGGCCACCACAGCCGCCCTTCGGCCGGACGACCAGGACACCCTGACCGAGGGGTGAGTCGACCGATCTCCCGGCCGCGGACGACCGCATCCCCGCGGGTGGCTGCGCTCACGATCTGCCGCCGAGCCTGGGTAAGACAGTCGAGGTGGTCAGCACCGCTGATCTCCGTGCATGAATCGGCATCGATGAGCGCGATGAGGGCAGCGGAGGGGTCGCCGATGTAGACGGTGACGTGTCGAATGGTACCAGCTGAGTCAACCGTCTGAAGGGCTGTCTCCTCGGTCCAAATCGGCTGCCTTCCGTGGTCCGCGTGGGCTATGTCGTCCCGCTCCTGCTCGTGGGTCATGTGCTGGTCGTCGACGGGCGCGATGAGGACCGCGCCAAACACGACATCCGCTTCATCGACGCACTCGTCCATGCTGCCGAGGGCAGCCCTTACGTGGCAAGCTGACTCACTCCACGTCGGCCAGCCACTGGTCGATGAGCACCTTGCCGATCGAGTCGACCCGGTAGGGCCCGCCGACAGCGGAGTCCGTTATACGCGACCGAAGTTCGGCCGCCGTGAACCAACGTGCCTCCACCACCTCCACGTTGTCCACGTCGATCCGGTCGGAAACGGCCTCGGCGCGGAACCCGATCATCATCCCGGATGGGAACGGCCACGACTGGGATCCCTGATAGGTGATCGTCCCCACCGTGACACCGGCCTCTTCGGCGACCTCGCGGCGCACCGTGTCCTCGAGGCTCTCCCCGATCTCGACGAACCCAGCCAGCGTGCTGAAGTGGTCCGGACCGGATCCCGCGTGCCGGCCGAGCAGGCAGCGCCGAGGCGTGCCGGGTAGTTCGACCAGCACAATCACGGCCGGTTCGATCCGCGGGAAGAGCAGCTTTCCGCAGTCCTGACAGGTCCGCAGGTGGCCACCGTTGCTGGGGACGGTCGGACCGCCGCACGCGCCGCAGAACCGCTGATTTCGGTTCCAGTGCAGGATTCCACGGGCATACGCGAGCAGGCCCGCCTCGTCCACCGTGATGGTGGGAACCATGGCTCGCACCTCCAGCACCGTGTCCGCGGTTGCCAGTTCGACGGCGTTGGCCCGGTCGACGCGGGACACGTCGGCCGCGAACACCGCGGCCCCTCCGTCCAGGCCGAGCAACACCTGGTCGTCGGCGGCGTCGAGGATGCCCCGCGCCTCGGCCAGCGGCAGCCGGACGGGCGTGTCGTCGCGGACCAGACAGTGGTCCCGCCACAAGGGAATCACCTGGGTACTGGGGCTCGTCAACAGCCCGGCTACCCACTCCGAGTCGGTACGCCGGCCGCCAACCCGGTCGAGCCCCAAGCCGCTGTAATACAAGGTTCCCCCTAGCCCGTCCTGTCCTGCGCAGATTCCACGCTAGCGGACGTCCACCTGGTAGCTGCCGGTACAGCCGAGTTCGCAGATCTCGTCGTGATGCTGGACGGCACGGGAGACGGCGGAGATCGTGAACGCCGCTCGGTGTCGGAGCGGGTGGATAGCCTGACGGTCCGTCCATGGCAGTGCCGAAAGCTGCCGGTCAGGGGGTCCTTGTGCGTCCTACTGTTCGTGTCCTGGCGCCGGTGCTGAGCGGCGTCACCGCGCTGCTGCTCGCCGGATGTTCCGGCACCGGCTCCCCGACGGCCGGTGGCGCCGCCGCGAGCGCGAGTGCGCAGCCGACCGCCGCCGTTGCGTCGAGCACCGTTGCGTCGCCCGCCGCGGCCCCGCCGACCCCCGAGGCCACGCCGGTCTCGGCCAAGGTCGTCCTCTGGTACGGAACGGGCGGGGTCGACAAGCTCGATGCCCTGATCCACTCCGTCGCGGAGGTCCAGGCACAGCACGACGCCGGCCGCGGTGTCATCGACCTGAACCAGGCGTCCCAGGACCTGCGCGGCGCCAGCGCGTACAGCCCGATCCCCGACCAGGACACCCAGACCGCCTGGTCGACCGCCTTGCAGCACCTCGGCTCCGGGATGGACGCCGTCCTGAGCGTCTCGATCCTCAACCCCGGGCCGACGATGGCTCCGGAGCAGGCCAAGGAGACGGAGACCCGCGGGTGGGCGGAGTTCGGCACGGGCGTCGCCGGTCTCAAGGACGTCGACTCGCGCCTCCAGGCCTTCGGCTGCCTGCCGCACGGCAACCCCTGGGACGTGTAATCGGTACGGCGCCGGGCGGGTCGGAGCGCAGGAGGTGCTGCGCTCGAGCCCGGGGCGGAGCGCAGGCCGAAGCCTCCGGGCGCGGTGGGGGCGCGCCCGGAGGCCGGTGGTGCGGGGCCCTGCCGGTGGTGCGTCAGGACATGGTGCAGGTGGTGATGTAGACGTCGTCGGTGCAGCTCACCTTCACGATGGTGGTGCCGGTGGCGCCCTTCAGGTCGGTGACGGTCAGCTTGGCGTTGTAGGTGGCGGTGCGGTCGGGGTAGGTGTGGTCGGGCCGACTGTCGGTGGAGCTGGCGCCGTCGCCGAAGTCCCAGCGGTACGAGGCGACTTCGCCGTCCGGGTCGTAGGAGGCAGTGCCGTCGAAGCTGCACCAGCTCACCGCGCAGTAGCCGGAGCCCACGGCGACCGGGTTCTCGTTGACCGTCGGGTCGGTCGCGCGGACGTAGGCGCTGTTGCCGCTGGTCTGCCCGGCGCTGTCGGTGACGGTCAGCTTGGCGTCGTAGACGCCGAACGCCGCGTAGGTGTGGCTCGGCTTCGGTCCGGTGCCGGTGGTGCCGTCACCGAAGTCCCAGGCGTAGCTCAGGCCGTTGCCGGTGGAGAGCGAGGCGTCGAAGGTGCAGGTCTTGCCGGTGGCGTCGCAGCCGGGGACGAAGGTGGCGTTCGGACCGGCGGTGCCGCCGGCCGGGAAGACGGCGGGGTCGTGCAGGTCCAGGAGCGGTTCCTTGACGCCGTCGCCGGAGGTGTCGGTCCAGTTGAAGTTGCCGGCCCTGACCAGGGTGTCGCGGACGGCGAGCACTCCGGCCCGGTCGTGCGGCTTGTACGGGCCGCGGGTCAGCCAGGCGGCGGCGCCGGCGACATGGGGCGCGGCCTGCGAGGTGCCGCTGTAGTTGGAGTAGCCGCCGTTCTTGTAGGTGGACTGGATGCAGTCGCCGGGGGCCGCGATGTCCACGCCGGCACCGAAGTTGCTGTAGTCGGAGAGCGTGTCGTCCTTGTTCTTGTTGTTCGAGTTGCACCAGGCGAAGTTGCCGAGGCCGCCGGGCTTGCCGTCGCCGTCGCTGAGCGAGGAGACCGTGATCGCGTCGGGGACGTTGGCCGGGGTCTGGGTGCTGACGTCCTTGTGGCTGTTGCCGGCCGAGACGACCACCACGATGCCCTTGGCGATGGCCCGGTTGACGGCGTCCTTGACGGCCTGGACGTCACCGTCGAAGCCGAGGCTGATGTTGGCGACCTCGATCTGGTCGGAGTGCGCGGTGACCCAGTCGATGCCGTTGACGATCTCCTCGGTGGTGCCGCTGCCCTGGTTGTTGAGCACCTTGACGGACCAGAGGCGGGCGCCCGGGGCGACGCCGACGTAGCCGGTGCCGTTGTCGAGGGCGCCGATGATGCCGCCGACGTTGCTGCCGTGGCCGTTGTCGTCGACCCCCGCGTTGTCCACGCAGGCAGTGACGCCGACGCAGTTCACCCGGTGCACGACGTTGAGGTCCGGGTGGTAGTAGTCCACGCCGGTGTCGATCACCGCGACGTCCGCGTCGGTGCGTTGGTCGAGCCCGTCGCCGACCTTGAGGCCCGGGTTGGCCGGGGCGAAGATCCGGTTGACGCCGTTCGGCACGGCCTGGCCGTCCGCGTGCGCGGTGGCATTGGCCTCCACGTACTTGACCGCGGGGTCGGCCCGCAACTCGGTGACCGCACCCGGGGTCAGTGCCGCCGAGAAGCCGTTCAGCGCGGAGTGGTAGACGGAGTGGAGCCGAAGGCCCTTCACACCGTGCGCGACGGCGGTGGGGTCGACCGTCGCACCGTCCTTCAGCACCACGACGTAGCCCGAACTCGGCTGCGGCTCGGCCGCGGTGGCCGGGACCTGGCCGATTCCCGCGAGCGTTGCCAGGGCGGCGCCGGCGAGTATCGCCACGCGTTTCATGCTTCCTCCACTGGGGGTTGGGGAGAGGTGACGAGAACGCTAGGGCCGCCGGGGCGGGAAAGATCCATCGGAAGACCGCCACTGACGGGAAGCCGACAGGCGCCGGTGCGGGCCGCTGCGCGTTAGCTGATGCATCGTCAGCTCCCTGGTGGTGCGTCAGCGGACGGGCAGGCCTGACCGCCCGCCGGCGCGGACTGGTACGGTGTCCGCCGCCCGCAAGTCGTGGGCCCCGTCAGTGCTCGCCCATCGGTGCGCGAGCCACGGGCTCCGCCAGGAGGAGAGCGTGGCGCCCGGTGGCGCGGCTCCCTCTGCGCGAGTACGTCGGGCCGCGGACGGCACCCCTGCCGCTGGGCCGACCGGGACCCCGGCAGTGGGAAGGAGCACGGACGTGCTGGAACCGCTCGGAGTAACCGCACCGGCCGAGGAGGTCTACCGCGTCGTGCTGCGGTACCCGGACCGGACCGTTGCCGAACTGGTCGGGCACACCCGGGTCGACGCCGCCCGGCTGCGGCGGCTGCTGCGCGGACTGGAGGAGAAGGGTCTGGTCGTGCGGACGTCCACGCGGCCGGTGCGGTACCGCCCGGCCCCGCCGGATCCCGCGATCGAGGTGCTGGCGCTGGCCCTGCAGGAGCGCGTCCAGCGGGCCAGGCTGGAGGCCGCGGAGCTCGGTGAGCTCTGGCGGACCGGGCAGGCCGGTCATGAGCTGCCGGCGCGGGTCGTCCGCGGCGACCGGGCCAATGTGCACCTGTTCGAGCAGACCCAGCGGTTGGCGAAGCAGGAGGTGGTGATCCTGGACCGGCCGCCGTACGTCGCCACCGGGCTGGGTCTGCAGACCGCCACCCAGCTCGAACTGATGGACCGCGGCGTGCGGTTCCGGACGGTCTACGACCGCCGCGCCCTGGACGCGCCCGGCGAGCTCGCGCTCGCCCGCCGGCTGACGCAGGGCGGCGAGCTGGCGCGGGTGGTCGAGCGGCTGCCGATGAAGCTCCTGATCGTCGACGGGAGCACGGCCCTGGTCCCGTTCGCGCTGGAGGGCGAGCGGCAGACCGTGGTCCTCACCGCCTCACCACTGCTCGACGGGCTGGTCGCGCTCTTCGAGGCGCAGTGGCAGCTCGGTGCGCCGCTCTGGGGACCGGGCCGTCCGAGCAGCGAACTCTCGCAGCAGGACGTGGAGTTGCTCGGTTTCGCGGCCGCGGGCCACACGGACGAGGTGATCGCCCGCAAGCTCGGTGTGAACCCGCGCACGGTCGAGCGGCGGATGCGCCGGCTGATGGACGCGCTCGGTGCCCGCACCCGGTTCCAGGCCGGCCTCCAGGCGGCGCGGCGCGGCCTGCTCGGCTGAGCAGGCCGCCGGCGGCGGGTGAGCGGCCGCACGGCGAGGCAGCGTCGGCACGGCGAGGCAGTGTCGGCGCGGTACGGGTGGCACGGGCGCGACGTTCGGGTCGAGGCGACCGGATGATCCGCAGGTCGATCGATTATTGATCGAACGATCGCGGTGTATTGACTTGCCCCAGGAGCCCCTCTAGCGTGTGTGCCCCCCACCCAACTCCCCCAGAAGGGGTGCTTCATGAGGATCAGTGCATCTCGGACAAAGGTCCCACTGTGCACGCTCGTCGTGGTCGCGGCCCTCGGCGCCGCCACGATCACCTCCTCGACCGCCGCATCGGCCGCTGGTGCGACGGTCTACCTCGACTGCTCCAGCTCCACCGACGGGACCGGGACGCAGTCCAGCCCCTACAACAACCCGGCCAGCGTCAACGCCCTGACCTTCCAGCCCGGCGACACCCTCGCGATCGCGTCGGGCAGTACCTGCACCGGTGCCCTGGCCCCGCAGGGCAGCGGCACCGCCGCCGCGCCGATCACCATCACGGACTACGGCACCGGGGCGTTGCCCGTCATCAACGGCAACGGCGCCCACGCCGCCCTCACCCTCACCGACCAGGACCACTGGACGATCGAGAACCTGGAGCTGACCAACCCCGCCGACACCCTCGCCCGCCGCGACGGCCTGTACATCGCGGCCACCGACGGCAAGGCCCACACCGGCTTCGACGTCGGCAACCTCGTCGTCGACCGGGTCGCCGGCCAGACCAACAAGACCGGCAGCACGGTGCAGGACTTCGTCCACTCCGCCGGCATCGAGTTCGAGGCGCTGAACACCAACTCCACCCTCAACGGCGCCCACGTGCACGACAACCAGGTCAGCAACACCGGCGGGGGCGGCATCAAGGTCCGGGTCGGTGCGCTCGACGTGAAGGGCAGCGACGTCCTGGTCGAGCACAACACCGTCAGCGCGGTCGGCGGCGACGGCATCATCGTCAGCTACGCCGAGTCGCCGATGATCCAGTACAACACCGCGGCGAACACCGGCACCGGCGTCTACCCCTTCTCCGGCGGCGTGTTCGCCGGTGTCTGGGTGCTCGGCGACCACAACCCCACGATCCAGAAGAACGCGGTCTACGGCACCAGCCCGTACACCAACGACAGCGAGGCCTTCGACTGCGACTGGGGCAACACCGGGACCTGCACCGTCCAGTACAACTTCAGCCGGGACAACGCCGGCGGTTTCTTCCTGAACTGCGACGGCTGCGGCACCTCCGGCGCTGCCACCGAGGTGCTGCGCTACAACGTCTTCGAGAACGACTGCCGGACCAACAGCATGGGCGACAAGTCCACCCTGCTCTTCTACAACAACGTGGTGTACTGCCCGAACAAGAAGCTGAGCATCGACCTGCCGGTCAACACCACGATGGAGAACAACGTCTTCGTCGGGACCACCGATTCGACCCTGCCCACCGGCAGCGGGATCTCCTGGCTGTGGAACGTGTTCCAGGGCGTTCCCCGGCCCACGGCCAACGGGATCGTCGGAGACCCGCAGTTCACCGCCCCCGGCACCGGCGGGAACACCATCTACTCGGTGGACGGGTACCGGCTGAAGGCAGGATCGCCGGCCCTCGGCAACGGCGGCGTGGTCGCCAGCAACGGGGGACGGGACTACTGGGCGAACCCCGTCTCGGCCACCGCCAAGCCGAACCGCGGCGCCTACAACGGCGCGGGCCTGTAGCAGGC
>NZ_JBHYKG010000286.1:0-11100 GCF_042741245.1 Kitasatospora sp. NPDC058965 | reverse complement strand
GTCCCCGAACGCGCAGGTTCCAGGCTCGCGCCCTCCGACCGCGGGAAGAACTCGTACCACGACCCGTACAGCGCCCGCCGCCGCTCCACCTGCAGTCCGTAGGTCCGCGAGGAGGTGACCAGCTCGCGCAGCGGGTAGCGGGCCAGCACGGTCAGCACGCCCGGCAGCATCGCCCCCGCCAGCCGGGTCAGCGGGGCTCGGGTGCGGTCTCTCAGCGTGTCCACCGCGGTCAGCACCACGGTGCGCCCGCTCCCCCGCGGCACCCCGGCGGCGACCCGCTCCAGCAGCAGCGCGCCCTCCTCCAGGGTGAGTTCGATGTCCTGCCCGGCCGGCAGCTTGACCGAGGCGCGGTCCAGCCAGCTGGTCACCGGGTCGCTCCAGGCCTCCACCGTGTAGCTCCACCGGCCCAGCGTGGTCGCGGTGACCTCGGCGCCCCAGCGGTCGGTGCCGGGGGCGAGTTCGCGCATCGGCGTCCACGGTCCCGGCCGCCCCTCGGCATCGCGCAGCACCACGTTGGCGCCGAGCTTGCCGTGGCCCTCCCGGAAGACCGTGGCGCTGATCAGGAACGTCTCCCCCAGCACCGCCTTGGCCGGGCACCGCCCGTCCTCCACCACCGGGCTGAGGTCGAGCACGGGGATCCGGCCCACCAGTGCCTCGGCCACCGGTTCGCCCAGCGCCGCGCCGGCGTGCGAAACCGTGTCCGTCATCAGTCGTCTCCCCCTGTCGACCCGTCAGGACAGCCCGGCGTGACGCCGGCTGCCCCGCTTGGCAAGCTCTTCGATGATCTGCCGGGCGAACAGGTGGCAGTGGTTGCCGGTCCGGGCGGTGACCAGGTCCTCGTCCACCACCACGTCCTGGTCCACGTAGACCCCGCCCATGTTGGCCAGGTCGCCCAGCAGGTTGTTGTGCACCACGGCGCGCCGGCCGCGGATCACCGCGGGGACCGGCGCGGCCAGCCACATGCCGTGGCAGATGATCCCCTTGACGATCGCGGGGTCGGCGAAGGCCCGGCGCAGCAGTTGGGAGGCCGGCGGCAGCTGGTCCACCGACTCGGTGTAGCGCAGCCGGTCGGCGACGATCCCGGACGGCACGATCAGCGCCGCGTACTCCTTCAGGCCGTACTCGTCCAGCTCCTCGAAGGACTGGCTCACCTCGAAGGGCATCCGGTGCTCGTGGCCCCGGAAGACCAGCCGCTCGTTGCCCCACAGCCGGGTCATGAAGTGGACCTCGGCCCCCTCCTCGGCGAACCGGCGCTGGTAGTACAGGATCTCCGGCTCGTAGAAGTCGCTCTCCATCAGCACCGCGACCTTCTGACCGTTCAGCGCCACCAGGCACTCTCCTTCGCTAGGGCTCGCTCCGGTTCAGGAGGAGCGGCCGATCACCAGGTCGATCAGGAACGGGCCGGGGTGGGCCAGCGCCTCGGCGATGGCCGGGGCCACCTGCTCGGGCTTCTCCACCCGGGTGGCCCGCACGCCGAGCGACTCGGCCAGTCGGACGAAGTCGATCTCCGGCCTGCTCAGGTCGAACGGGTCCGGGAAGTCGTGGTGCTCGACCGAGACGGTCTTCCAGTACTCCTCGATGTTCAGGTCGAGCAGCCGGTAGCGGCCGTTGTTGCAGATCACGAACTTGGCCGCGATGTCGTAGCGGGCCGCGGTCCACAGGCCCTGCACGGTGTACATGCTGCCGCCGTCGCCGGTGAAGCCGAACACGGTGCGCTCGGGGTGGGCCAGCTTGGCGCCGATCGCGCCGGGGATGCCGACGCCCAGCGAACCGCCGCGGGTCTGGTGCCACTGGCCGGGCACGTTCGGCGGCAGGTGCTTGAACAGGCCGGGCGAGCTGGTCAGCGCCTCGTCGAAGAGCACCGCGTCCGGCGGCAGGTGCTTGGCCAGCTCCCAGCCGAACAGCTCGGCGGAGAGCGGGTCCTGGCCCACCCCGGCGATGTCGTGGGCGTTCGCCTCGATGGCCGCGATCTTCTTCTGCTGCTGCGCCGCGGTCAGCCGGGCCAGCGCGTCGGCCTTCTGCTCGCCGGTCTGCCGGCGGCGCAGCGCCTCGGTGAGCCGGGGCAGCGTGCTCTTCGGGTCGGCGAGCAGGCCCAGGTCCACCGGGAAGTTCTTGGCGATCGCGCCGTGGTCCAGGTCGAGGTGGACCACCTTGGTGCCGGGCGAGAAGACGCCGTCCAGCAGCGGGTAGACCTCGTTGAGCGTGTAGGTGCCGACGATCAGCACCCCGTCCGCCGGGTTGATCACCTTGGCGCTGGCCTCGCCGAACATGTGGCCCAACTGGCCGCCGAACAGGGGGTGTTCGAACGGCAGGTTGACCTCGGACCAGTCCGCGCCCCAGACCGTGGCGCCCCAGGCCTCGGCGAACTCGGCCAACTCGGCCTGGGCGCCGGAGAAGTGGACGCCGTCGCCGGCCAGGACCAGCGGGTGCCGGGCGCCGGCCAGCAGCGCGGCGGCCTGGTCGACCGAGCCGGCGTCCGGGATCGACGTGGTGGTCAGGTAGGAGGTGGGGACGGCGTCCTCGGTGGTCTCGGCGTCCATCACGTCGGCCGGCAGCACCACCATGACCGGTCCGTACGGCGGGGTGTTGGCGACCTTGAAGGCCCGCCGCAGCACCCGCAGGGTGGACTGCGGGTCCACCACCCGGGTGGCCCACTTGGTCACCGGCTTGGCCATGCCGACCAGGTCGGCGGCCATCTGGGCGTCCATGCTGTCGTAGGCCAGACCGGACTCGCCGACCACCACGACCAGCGGGGCGTGCCCGCGCATCGCCTGGTAGAGCATGCCGATGCCGTTGCCCAGGCCCACCCCGGAGTGCAGCTGCAGCAGGGTGGGCCGGCGGGTGGCCCGGGCGTAGCCGTCGGCGATGCCGACCACCACGGCCTCCTGCAGCGACAGGATGTACTCCAGCTCCGGGAAGCCCCGCAGCTCGTCCAGGAACCCCTGCTCGACGGTGCCGGGGTTGCCGAACATGTAGCGCACGCCGTCGGCCTTGAACTGTTCGAGCATCGCGACCCGCGCGGGCCTGCTGTTGGCCATCTCAGCCTCTTCTCTGCACGTCGGATCCGGGCGGCGGATCCGGGACGGATCGCGGTACGGGAACGGGCGGGCGGTCGCGCGGTGCGCGCCGGTGCGACCGCCCGCCCGGTCTGCGGGCGCCGGGGTTCAGCTGGCGGTGAAGCCCCACTGGCGCAGCCCGTGCTCCAGCACCTCGACGACCTTCTGGCCGGTCAGGTAGGAGTCGGGGGTGGACCGGCCGGTGATGAACGGGAAGTCCACGATCACCGAGGTCTCGTGGCCGAAGTTGCCGTGGTAGGCGCCGTTCGGGGCCGTCGCGTCGCGCAGGATGTACTCGAGCGGGTACGGCGGCGGACCGATCACGAAGTCGGTCCCCATGAAACCGGTGCTGTCCTTGTAGTCGTACTCGATGCAGTGACCCGTGACGTGCTTGTTCCGGATGATGCTGACCCGGTCGTCCATCTCCCGGGCGAAGGCCAGGCAGGCCACGCCGTAGCACTCCGCGGCCACCACCAGGCCGAGGTCGCGGAAGGCCAGGACCAGGTCGTGCACCCGCCAGTTGTTGCCCAGGTCCACGATCGGGCCGGAGCCGCCGACGATCAGCAGCGCGTCGTAGCGCTCGGCGATCTGCTCCTTCACGTGGTCGCGGCGGGTGTGGTAGGTCTCGAACGCCCGCAGGAAGTCGGGCCGGGCCCGGTACGGGCGGTCCGGCAGCCAGCCGGCGATGTTGATCGGGTTGTCCAGCCGGTCCGAGGCCTCCAGCTCCTTGACCTTGTCGGCCATCTCACCGCTGGTCACCGACTTGCCGAGCGGCGGGTCGATGTACTCGGGGTCGTAGCTCGGCGGCAGCGCGACCGGCCGCTTGCCGGTCGGCGTCGCGAAACTGACCTCGTAGCCGGCCTTGTCGAAGGTCTCCAGCGGCCCGACCAGTTCCTCGCCCCAGTAGCCGTACTCGGACAGCACGATGAGGATTCGCTTCTTCGCCATGGCGAAAGGCTCCTTTCCGGAGGTGTCAGCGCGGGGTCGGACCGATGATCCAGGTCTCGGTGGAGGCCAGCGAGAAGACGTACTTCGGGTCCACCAGGCCCTGCTGGGCCGCCTTCAGCTCGGCGAACCACGGCGAGGCCAGGGCGGCGGTCAGCGCCGCCTCGTCGTCGAACCAGAACTGCTCGACGCTGTCGAAGCCGGCCTCGCCGAACACGTAGGCGCCGTCCACGGTGTGCGCGTGCAGCGCCCGCCGCAGGCCCGGGGCCCCGGCCACCACCTGGGCGTACTCGCCCAGGGTGCGGCTGCGGTACTCGGCCAGGTCCAGACCGGGGGCGCGCTTGAGCAGCACGGTCAGCTTGACCCGGCCCGCCGGGCCGTCCTCCGGGCCGGGCACGATCTCGTGCGCGGTGGTGTCGACCACCAGGGTCTGCCAGAAGGCGGCCCAGGTCGGCTCGTCCAGCCGGGCGCCCTGGAGGAACTCGTCGGTCTGCAGCGAGGCGAGCTGCTCCTCGCCGTTGGCCAGCCAGATCTCGGCGATGCCCTGGTGCGGCAGCGCCGGAGTGCCCAGGTCCCCGTCGAACGGGATCCGGCTGTCGATCAGGTACTTGCGGATCTGCGGGATCTTCGAGGCGAACTTCACCGCGTGCACGTTCACCCAGTAGTCCTGGAACTCCTGGGTGGTCATCCCCGGCTTCGGCGCGGCCAGAATGAACTGATGGATCATCATCTCTCCTAGGGGCGGGTCAGAGCTGGTAGTCCTGCTTGATGAAGTCGGCCGCCCGCTCGCCGATCATCACCACGCTGGTGTGCGAGTGGCCGGCGACCATCGAGGGCATCACCGAGGCGTCCGCGACCCGCAGGCCCTCGATGCCGCGCACCTTCAGCCGGGGATCCACCACGGCGAGGCTGTCGACGCCCATCTTGCAGGTGCCGCCGTAGTGGTGGAACGAACCGGTGTTCAGGCTGCTCCAGGTCCGCAGCTCGGCGCGGGTGGTCACGTCCGGGCCCGGGGCCAGCTCGGTCAGGCCCCACTCCTTGGCGAAGGCCTCGGTCCGGTAGATCTCCCGGGCCACCTCGACGCCGGTGGTGATCCGGTCGAGGTCGTTCGGCTCGCCGTAGAAGTTGGGGCTGAACCGCGGCCGCAGCGTCGGGTCGGTGCCGGCCAGCCGCACCCAGCCGCGGGAGAGCGGGTGGACCAGGCCGGTCAGCGTGATGACCAGGCGCGGGTCGACGTCGTTCTGCTCGGTGATGCCGGAGTTGTCGCCGGTCACCTTCCACTCGGCCAGCCGGGCGATCAGCTGCTCGCCCCAGGGCGCCCGGGGCAGCAGCCAGATCTCCAGGTCGGAGACCGGCTGGCCCGGGTCGGAGGGGAGGAACAGCGCGGGCTCGTTGGCGGTGCCGGTGTCCGGGCCGGGGCGGTCCAGGTAGCCGGTCGGGCCGATCACCAGCGGCTGGTTCTGGTAGTTCTCGCCGACGCCCGGCAGCGCCTCGACCACCTCGATGCCGAACGAGGAGAGCTGGCCCGGCTCGCCGATGCCGGAGAGCATCAGCAGCTTGGGCGACTCGTGGGCGCCGGCCGAGACGATCACCTCGCGGTCGGCCCGCGCGGTCTCCGACCGGCCGTCGCGCAGGTACTCCACGCCGACGCAGCGCTTGCCCTCGATCAGCAGCCGGGTGGCGTACGACCCGGTGCGCACGGTCAGGTTGGGGCGGTCCTTGGCGGGCAGGTAGTAGCCCTGCCACACGCCGTTGCGCCGCCCGTCGGCGGTGACGTCCATGTGGTGGTAACCCGCCCCGGCCTCGGCCGCGTTGTGGTCCTTGACCACGTCGTAGCCGAGCTCGGCACAGGCGTCCAGGAAGGTCTGGGAGACCGCGTTGCCCTCGACGCCGGAGTCGATCACGTTGATCGGGCCGCCGAGGCCGGCGGTCGGGTTGGTGCCGTCCTGCTGGTTCTCGATCTTCTGCAGGTAGGGCAGCACGTCGGCGTAGGACCAGCCGGTCGCGCCGTTGTAGGCCCAGGCGTTGTAGTCCGCCGCCCGACCGCGCTGGTGGATGCTGTGGTAGATGTTCGACGACCCGCCCAGGCCCAGGCCGGCCGGGGAGTAGACCTGGTCGCCGCCCTGGCCCGCCTGCGGCTCGCTCAGGTAGGCCCAGTCGTAGCGGGACAGGTTGGTCTCGGCCCAGCGCTCCGGGTCGATCAGGACGTCCGGGTGGGAGTCGTCACCGGCCTCCAGCAGCAGCACCCGGGCGTTGGGGTTCTCGGTCAGCCGGGTGGCCACCACCAGGCCGGCAGCACCGCTGCCGACCACGATGAAGTCGAAGGTGTCAGTCATCTGTTGAGCGACCTTTCTCAGTCTGGCCGGCGCGTGGAACGTCAGCGCGCGGCAGAGGCGATCAGATCGGCGGCCTTCTCGGCGATCATGATCGTCGCGGCGTTGGTGTTGCCGGTGGTGATGGTCGGCATGATCGAGGCGTCCGCGACCCGCAGCCGCTCCACGCCGTGCACCCGCAGCTGCGGGTCGACCACGGCGTCCGGGCCCTGGCCCATCTTGCAGGTGCCCACCGGGTGCCACACGGTGGAGGCGTTCTCCCGGACGTAGCGGGCGAGTTCGGCCGGCGCGACGACCTCGGGACCGGGCGCGAGCTCGCGACCGCGGAAGGCGTCGAAGGCCCGGGAGGCGACGATCTCGCGGGACAGCGCCAGACCCCGGACCAGCACGCCCAGGTCCGCCTCGGCGGTCAGGTAGCGCGGGTCGACGATCGGCAGGTCGGCCGCGTCCGCGGAGCGCAGGTGGACCGAACCGCGGCTGCGCGGCTGCGCGAGGATCGGCGCGAAGGTGAAGCCCGGGGCCTCGGTCTTGTACCGGTCGGCGACGAACTGCACCGGACCGAAGAAGAACTGCAGGTCGGGCGCGCCGCCCGGGATCCCCTCGCGCTCCCGCGCCCTGGTGAACAGGCCCGCCTCGGACAGCAGCTGGGGGAACGGCAGGGGCTGCAGGCTCTCGTAGCCGACCCCGAAGAGCAGGTGGTCCTGCAGGTTGCGGCCGACCCCGGACAGCTCCTGCACCAGCGGGACGGCCTGCCGGGTCAGCTCCTCCTGCGGGCCGACACCGGACAGCATCAGCAGCTTGGGCGAGGCCAGCGCGCCGGCGGTGAGGACCACCTCGGCGTCGGCC
The DNA here is from genome assembly GCF_042741245.1 of Kitasatospora sp. NPDC058965. NCBI lineage: Bacteria > Bacillati > Actinomycetota > Actinomycetes > Kitasatosporales > Streptomycetaceae > Kitasatospora > Kitasatospora sp. NPDC058965. The sequence continues at coordinate 3,920 of NZ_JBHYKG010000286.1, read as the reverse complement.
CGCGCGGTCCGCAGCTGCCCGTCCTGCCGGTACTCCACGCCGGTGGCCTGCCCGCCGGAGATCAGCACCCGGCTCACCAGGGCGCCGGTCGCCACGGTCAGCCGCGGGTTGTCGCGCACCGGGTCGAGGTAGCCGACGGCGGTCGAGGAGCGCCGGTCGTCGGTGGTCCGGGTGGACTGGTAGTAGAACGCGCCGGCGTCCTGCCGGGCGCCGTTGTAGTCCTCCTCCGCCCCGTGGCCGAGTTCGGCCACCGCCGCGACGAAGGCCCGGGAGACCTCGCTGGGACCGTCGTAGTCGACCACCGACAGCGGCCCGTCGGTGCCGCGGTACTCGGAGGGCTTGCCGGCGTAGCTCTCGGCCCGGCGGAAGTACTCCAGCACCTCGGCGTAGGACCAGCCGCGGTTGCCCAGCTCGGCCCAGTGGTCGAAGTCGTGGCGGTTGCCGCGCACGTACATCATGGCGTTGACCGAGCTGCCGCCGCCCAGCATCCGCCCCTGGATCAGGTCGATCCGACGGCCCGCCAGGCCCGGCTGCTCGACGGTGCGGTAGGGCCAGTTGCTCTCCCCCGGACCCCAGAGCGAGAACATCGAGCCGAGGTCGGTGGCGTGCACCGCCGGTGACCCGTCGCCGCCGCCGGCCTCCAGCAGCAGCACCCGGCAGTCCAGCTGGTCCAGCAGCCGGCGCGCGATCACGCAGCCGGCCGAGCCGGCGCCCACCACGATGTAGTCGTAAGTCTCTTCACTCGCCACGGGATGTCTCCTCCTCCTGGTCCGGCGCGCACTGCGGCGGCGCCGGACGGGTCCGGGGTGCGGCTCAGGCCAGCAGGCCGGTCTGGCGCAGGCTCGGGACCACGTCCTCGACCAGGTAGTCCAGGTAGTGACGGCCCCACATGGTCGCCCAGAGCGGGAAGGTGTTGTCGAACACCTCGCCCCGGTGCTCGGCGAGCTTGATCTCCAGGCCCCAGACCAGCGGGTCGAAGTCCTCGTCGGTGAAGGGCAGTCCGAGCTCGGCCGCGGCCGCGAGCACCTCGGACTTGCCGAGCACCCGCAGCTTCTCCAGCAGCTCCTGGCGGTCCGCCAGCAGGGTGAGGAACTCGATCACGTTCTGCTCGCTCATGCCGCCGCCCCCTCGAGCCCGGCCACCAGCGCGGCGAACTCCTCGTCGGTGAACCGGGTGCGCACCCGGGTGGCCAGGTAGGCCAGGTGCCGCACGCCCCACATCTCGCGCCAGATCACGGCGTTGCCGTCCACCTCCTGGCGGTCCTTCTCCAGGATCGTGGTGATCTCCAGCGCGCCGACCACGGCCTCGATGTCGGCCTGGTCGAACTGGTAGCCCGCGTTCTTCGCGTGGAACGTCAACTGGGCCAGGCTGAAGCGGTCGTAGCGCTCCAGCAGCACGGGGTCGACCGCGACCGCCGTGAGGAAGTCGGCGAAACTCTGCCGGGACATGGGTGGGTGCCTCCTCGGTTCCGGGCCGGCGCGCGGCCGCCGTGGCGTGCGCCGGTCCCGGGTCCCCTTCATGCTCATCGCTGGGCTGACGGCGATTCAATGCGCACGCCAGGGGCGGTGCGAGAGTCCGAGGTCGTCCCCGGGACTACTTCAGGTCGTCCGTCCGGCACCGCGCCGCCACGCCTTCGGCACGTGCATGAAGATCACCTGCCGGCCGGTGGAGATGACCCAGTACTCGAACACGTTGAGCGCGATCACCAGGGCGGCCACCAGAGCGGTGACCGCGATCGCCGGCAGCAGCGGGGACAGCGGCATCACCGCGAGGCAGGCCAGCGCGGCCGTGAACCGGCTCAGCGCCGCACTGCCGTACATCCGCCAGCGGGAGTAGCAGAAGCCCAGGAAGTAGAGCCCCGCCCCCGGCGCCACCAGGCAGGCGGAGAGCTCGTGCCCGGACTCCAGCGGCGACTGGATCAGCGCCCGCAGCGAGACCGCGATGCAGATCACCGCGAGCAGGTAGCAGAAGTGCGCGTAGTGGAACACGTCGCGCAGGATCCTGGCCTGCACCGCGCTGGTCTCCAGCCCGTGCCGCACGGCCGGCGCCCCGAAGTGGAAGTAGGTCCACCACAGGCCGATCACCAGCACGAAGCCGATCGCCAGCGCCGCCAGCCGGATCCAGTTCAGCGGCACGGCCGCGGCCTGGGTGCCCAGGGTCACCACGGTCTCGCCGAGCGCCATGATGACGATCAGGCCGAAACGTTCCGGCAAGTGGGCCGGCTCCAGCCGGATGTGGTCCAGCCGGTGCCCGAGCAGGGCCGGCCCGGCCACCTCCAGCAGCGCACCGGCCGCCCAGAGCACCGACCGCCAGTCGCCGGGCAGCAGCGCACCGGCCAGGAACAGCGGCCCGGCGATCACCAGGCCGAGCGCGAACGGCTCCATCCGCAGTTCGCCGTAGAAGTGCAGCCGGTGCATCTCGGTCCACAGCAGCAGCCGCAGCAGGATGAAGCAGCCGGCGAAGAGCAGCCCGGAGCTCCCGTAGGCGTGCGGCACCGCCACCGCCATCCCCAGGCCGACCGCCCCGGTCAGGAAGAGCAGCAGCCGCCCGCGCGGGCCGTCCAACCGCTCGCCCGAGGCGTTGCCCAGCAGCGTCACGCTGTTCCAGCCCCACCAGAGCGGGATGGTGAGCACCACCGTGCGCAGCATGCCCGTCGGGCCCGAGGACGTGGCCAGGGCGTGGGCCAGCGCGGTGATCGCGAAGACCCAGACCAGGTCGAAGAAGAGCTCCGCCCAGGTGACCCGCTGCTCCCGGCCGCCGCCGGGCGGGTCGGGCGCCGCCTGCTCCGGCTGCTCCTCCTCCTCGTCGGGGATGTCCGGACCGAGGTCCTCGTCCGGTACCGTCGCCGCTCCGCGCGGCGCACGCGTGTCGTCTGCCATCAGTCGTCGTCTGTCATCAGTGGTCGTCCGCCATCGGTCGTCGGTCGTCGGGGCCGGCTCAGGCCGACTTGAGCTCCGGCGGGTACAGGAAGTAGTTCGCTGCCGAGGCGGCCTGCGAGCCCTCGTGCACCGCGGCGCTGACCTGGTGCGAGTGGAGCGAGGTGACGTCCCCGGCCGCGTACACCGCCGGGACCGAGGTCTGCTGCTCGGTGTCGACCCGGATGTAGCCGGTCGGCGCCAGCTCCACCCCGAGCTGCTCCGCGAGCCGGGTCTCCGGGGTGGCGCCCTGGATGCTGAACAGCGAGTCCGTCTCCAGCCGCTCGCCGCCGCGGGTGATCACCGCGCGCAGCCGCCCCTGGTCGCCCTCGACCCCGCGGATCTGGTCGTGCAGCACCGGGATGCCGGCCGCCCGCAGCCGGCGGCAGAGCACCTCGCTGATCTCGTTGCGGTGGCTGTTCGTCAGCAGCTGGACCCGGTCGCTGAGGCTGTGCATTTGCATCGCCTCCGCGGCCGCCGCGTCGGTGTGCCCGACCACCAGGATCCGCCGCCCGCGGTTCTCGTAGCCGTCGCAGGCGATGCACCAGAACATCGACTCCCCCACGTACCGCTCCCAGCCGGGGAAGTGCGGGAAGTGGTCCAGCACCCCGGTGGCCAGGATCAGCGTGCGGGCGGTGAAGGCGTGCGACTGGGAGCGCACGGTGAAGCCGCGCTCCGCGTCCCCCTCGGCGCCGATCACCTGGTGGTGACTCAGCCGGGCACCCGGGTAGTCGGCGAGTTGCTCGACCGCCCGCTTGCGCAGGTCCACGGTGGCGATGCCGCCCGGGAAGCCGATGTAGTTGCGGTTCACCTGATGGTGCGTCGAGCGGCCGCGGCCGCCGTCGAAGACCAGCACCTGCCGGTTGTAGCGGGCCAGGCAGAGCGCGGCCGACAGCCCGGCCGGGCCGCCGCCCACAATGATGGTGTCGGCCGTCGGGTGCCGTTCGGGGCTTGTCGCGGTCATCGTTCCTCTCAGCGGGGTGGGAGCGGGCGGCGGGGAAGCAG